>DASSYL010000211.1:0-5242 GCA_035703315.1 Candidatus Acidiferrum sp.
TCCGGCGGCGCGCGACGTGAGCGCGGAGCGTGATGAGCAGAAAACGGCGGGCGCGGCGGACTCCGTCACGTCCAGCCTCGAAGCGGTCGAAACAGCAGACAAATCCGCGGAAACGAACGGAGGCGAAGTTTCCTCGGCGGCGCGTGCGGTGGCCGTTGCGTTGGCGGGATGGTTATTGCCCGGGCTGGGCCATGCTTTGCTGAAAATGTGGGGACGAGCGCTGGCGATTTTTTTGACGATAGGATTCCTCGTCTACCTTGGCGCCGGAATGCGTGGAAATGTCTTTGAGCCGGGCGGGGAAGATGCGTTCGCGCGGCTGGGATACATCGCGGATGCGGGGGCGGGGTCGTTTTATTTTGTGGCGCGAGCCATGGAATACGAAGGGCCGGATGTCTCGCATGCGGACGGGGACTACGGTACGCGATTTCTGGCAACGGCGGGCGTGCTGAATTTGCTGGCGGCGCTGCACGCGTATGAAGCGGCACGGGGACGGAAAGCCTGATGGTGCCGCTGCATTTCTCGCATTTTCAGTCGCTGCTGCTGTTTGCGCTGGTCATTTCGCTGGCCTTCGGGACGTTGGGCCGGCGAAAGCCGGTCGAGCGGGTGAAGTACGCGGCGTGGTCGTTTGCAATGTTTGTGCTGGTGGGGATTGCGCTGGGCTGGCTGATGTATCCGTTTTCGAAGTAACAAGCGGACCCCGTACGCTAAAGTCAGGCGATTGCATCAGCTCTTGCGAGAAACAAGTTCGGCGGCGTTGCCGCTCACTGTTGTGTCTCCCTGCATAAGTTCAACGATCATTGCGTAGAGCTGATTGCGCGTTTCAACTCGCACACCGGCGCGAGTGATGTAGCGGATTACGACGTCGACACCGGCTCCAGCCGGCCTCAGATTGACGGATGGCATCGCGCTGAACTGCGGCGAGCCCTGCTCGTGCGTAACGCGCTTCCACTCCGCTTCCGCCATTTTTGCGTCGGCCTCAGTGGCCTTCACCAAGGCTTCGTAGATTTTCTTGATCAGAGGATGAATTTCGGAGCCAGAGGGAATAGCGAGTTTGATTTCATCCCACATCCATTGGCCGACGGTTGAGAAGTTGAAATACTTTCCGCGTATGGCGTAGCCGTTTAAAAACGAGACTCTTCTTCCGGTAGGATGGCCATTGGCAGTCCAGTTTCCCGTTTCCAGTAACCAGGTGCGGAATAGGCCGAGCTGTACCACCTCGCCGCCGACACCATCGATCTCCACCCAGTCCCTAACCCTAACCCCGTTTGGTCCCATCAGAACAAACCAACCGCAGAATGCTAGGATGAAATCCTGAAAGACCACGGTCAGTCCTGCGGTCGCCAGACCCAGGATCGTTGGCATCTGGCGTGGTATACCGAAAATGGTCAGCAGGATTAGCAAGAGGCCGACCAGTTGCGTTCCTAGATTTAGGACTGTTTTCAACGTCTGCTTTTGTCGAGGATCGCGAATCGTCTTCTCCAATGCCAGTTGGAGAGCCCAGCCCGCCAGGACCACCAACATGCAGATCGCCGCAATCCAAGCCAGCGACCGCAATATCAGGTGGACCACGATCTTTTGCTGTATCTCGACCTGCTGTCCCCATCGCCCGTAGAGAGCCGCAAGCTGCTGATGCGCTCCCAGACGATCGTTGAGGATGCTCTGGATGTTTTTCTGAGCGCTTATCTGTCGGAGCCGGTCGATTCGTTTGGAACTTGACTCTCCAACGGTTTTATCCCCAAGGCCAGCGGCTTCTGTCTTCAGTCTTGCCTGATCGGCCGTCAGCGCGGCCACGTCGGCCCTGGCCAACTGCTCAGCCTGAGCAATCAGTTGTTTCCTGTTGTGCAGGGATTCCCAGGTTGATAGCTGCTGCGCTAACGTCGTGTACTGTTCGGCCGATGCGACAGCAGTTTGCCCATCGTCCTTAGAAGCACTATCCCGGTACAGCTGCATGGCGGCTTGGCGTGCCGCTAGTTCCTGTTGAAGCCTGACTCGCTGATCTCCGCTTTCGCGTGCGAGGTCTTCGATCGAATCGGTCAGCTCGTTTTGGTCGAGGCCAAGTTGGGCCTTCGCAATCTCCAAGTCGGTGCCTTGGGAAACCGCACTCGCTGGTCGCGTGCCCGCGCCTGCACTGAGTGCTGCGATTCGAGCCTGATCAAGACGGATGGTCTCCTCAAGCTCGGTGACCCTTTGCTGCAATGCCAATGCTTTACCGCTTAGATTTGGTTTTTCAAGGCTTGCCTGCCTCAGCGACTGCGAGAACGCCTGGTCAACTTCGTGATCCGCAAGGCGCTCAGCCTCTCGGGCGAGTTTCCTCTCTTCCGCCGACTGTGCCAAGGCGGCCAGAGTTGCCGCTGTCTGCCAGGGCCGTTGATCCACAACTCCCGGCGGTACATAGGCTCCCGTCCAGCTCCCCTTCCTAGCCTGCAAAAACGGAAGATATGCCATCACCCCGCGTGTCAGAAACGCACCTGCCAGCGTGACGGCCAGCACAATCAGCATCACTAACACAATCACCAGGCGGGCCCGATTCATACGCACACCTTTCGTTGTAAACCTCTGGTTGACTGTATCGCAAAATACAGAACAAATTTAGTGTTCAATTGCAGATGACAGGCGCTCGAACAGATGGGGGTCGCGGCCCTGGAAGTACCTGTCGAAACTAAGAACACTCGCACGAAGAAGTCTCGCGGTTGGCGAAATCAGGCGCTGGAACATCGAAAGATCATTTCCTGGCCGGAGAATTTTGGCCCCTGGTTGTGCGATATCCGCCAGAACCATAGGGGATACCTGCCTCCGCCCGCTGGTTTGCTAGAATGAACGGCTCAGCGTCATATAGGAGACTAGGCAGAAATGTCCACGAAGATCGCAAAAGTCCACGCGCGCCAGGTGATTGATTCGCGCGGAAATCCCACCGTTGAGGCCGATGTCATTCTGGAGGGCGGCGCGTCGGGCCGAGCGGCCGTTCCGAGCGGCGCTTCCACCGGCGAACACGAAGCGCTCGAACTGCGCGACGGCGACAAAGGCAAATATTTGGGCAAAGGCGTCCTTAAGGCTGTCGCCAACGTAAACGGCGAAATCGCCAAAGCCATTGCGGGTTTTGACGCCACCGATCAACGCGGCCTCGATCACAAGATGATCACGTTGGACAACACGCCCACCAAATCCCGCCTGGGCGCCAACGCGATCCTCGCCGTGTCCATGGCCGGCGCGCGAGCTGCCGCTGCTGCTACCAAGCAGCCGCTCTACAAATATCTTTCCAAGTATTCGAGCGATCGCAGCGCCAACCTTCTCCCCGTCCCCATGATGAACATCCTGAATGGCGGTGCCCACGCCGACAACTCGGTCGACTTTCAGGAATTCATGGTCATGCCCATCGGCGCGCCGAGTTTTTCGGAGGCGCTTCGTTGGGGCGTTGAAGTGTTTCACGCGCTGAAAGCTGCGCTGAAAAAACACGGCTATTCGACCGCCGTCGGCGACGAAGGCGGCTTCGCCCCCAACTGCCGATCGAACGAAGAGGCGATTGAAATCGTGCTGGAAGCGATTGGCGCCGCCGGTTATAAGCCGGGCGAACAGGTCAGCATCGCTCTCGATCCCGCGTCCAGCGAGTTCTACGACAAAGCCAGCGGCAAATACGTTTTCAAGAAATCGGACAAGAGCGCTCACTCTTCTGACGAAATGGCCGCTTACTGGACCGGTTGGGCGGAAAAATATCCCATCGTTTCCATCGAGGACGGCATGGCCGAAGACGACTGGGCAGGCTGGAAATCACTCACTCAGTCTGTGGGCACGAAATCTTCGAAAAAGAAAATCCAGCTGGTCGGCGACGATCTCTTCGTAACCAATACTGAACGCCTGTCGCGCGGCATCAACGACGGAATCGCCAACGCCATCCTGATCAAGCTCAACCAGATCGGAAGCGTCACCGAAACCATCGACGCCATCGAACTCGCCCGCAAGGCCAGCTACAACTCCATCATTTCGCACCGCTCCGGCGAAACCGAAGACACCTTCATCGCCGATCTCGCCGTCGCCACCGGCGCAGGCCAGATCAAGACCGGTTCCGCATCACGCACCGATCGCATCGCCAAATACAACCAGTTGCTACGCATCGAAGAAGAGCTGGGCGGCGCCGCTCGCTTCCCCGGCAAGTCCATCTTGTCGACGAAATGAAAACTACCATCTTTATTTTGGCTGCAATCCTTGCGCCCTATTCCTGTCTTGCGCAGGATGGCGCAGCCCCTGGCAAATCGCTAACGGCGCAGGAAGTGGTTGACCGCATCAAGGCTCACGTTGGCTTGGAGTGGCTGGCACAGACTCGCGATACGTTCAAAGCCGGCGACCCGCAAACTCCGGTCACCGGGATTGCCGTCACCATGATGGCCACACAGGCCGTCTTACAGCGCGCCGTTGCTAACGGGCAAAACCTGATCATCACGCACGAACCGACTTTCTTTGACGATCCGGACAAAGCCGAAACCATTCCGCAAGGCGAACAGGATCCGGTATTGGCCGCGAAGCGCGCCTTCATCGCGAAACAGCACTTGGTAATCTGGCGCTTCCACGATCACTGGCACCGCATGCATCCCGACGGAATAGAGATGGGCAACGCGCACGCGCTAGGCTGGGAGAAATTTCAGGATCCAAGCAATCAGTATCTTTTCACGCTTCCCGAAACGACCGTCGCCAAGTTGGCCGAAGAAGTGAAAAGTAAGTTAGGCATCGCGTCGCTGCGCATTGTCGGCGACCGCAACTTGAAAGTAACGCGAGTGGCTTTGAGTCCAGGCTTCGCTGGGTCAAAACGCGAAATCGGCGCGCTGGAAATGCCGGACATCCAGGTCTTGCTGGTCGGCGAAACGCGCGAGTGGGAAACCGTCGAATACGTAGCCGACGCGGTGACTCAGGGCCGCCACAAGGCGCTAATCGTCCTAAGCCACGTCCCCTCCGAACAGCCAGGCATGAACGAATGCGCACGCTGGCTGAAAACGTTCGTCAGCGAAGTACCCATTCAGTTCGTGGCCACTCCCGATCCGTTTGCTCCCGAAGGCCTGGGGCAAAAACACTAATCGCCGTCACGCGCAGTTCGGATCATGAAGTGCGGCCCAGCAAACTCAGACCAGCGCCGCTGCAATCTTCTCGATAGCTGCCGCTTTCCCCGCCGCTGCCAGGTCCGCTCGCCCCTGGTTCTCCGCATGAATGAAAGTCACATCCACCAGCCCGATAAATCCGAGAACCCGCCTCAAGT
>DASSYL010000233.1:0-6601 GCA_035703315.1 Candidatus Acidiferrum sp.
AGGAGTGAGTACACCCGACGGCGGCGCCAAGGGCCAGAGCAAGAGCAGATTTCCTCGCTTCGCTCGGAACGACCATGGGCGGCGTTTGCCGGCTGTTGACGAAGGACGTATAATTTGAAGTTTAGACAGTGCGCGCGGAGCGCGCTGTGTGAGCTTCCTCCCTTGGCAAAGAACGAGACCCTTACCGAGGCCGCCCCCGGTCAGTTGGATCAAGAGACGCTGCGCGTTCGCGGCGCCCGCGTCCACAACCTAAAAAATGTAAGCGTGGAGATTCCGCACAACGCCATCACCGTGGTTAGCGGTGTCAGCGGCTCCGGCAAGTCCTCCCTGGCATTCGACACCATCTACGCCGAGGGCCAGCGCCGCTACGTGGAGTCGCTCTCCGCCTACGCTCGGCAGTTCCTGGAGCGCATGGAGAAGCCGGAGGTGGACGAGATTTCCGGCATAGCTCCCGCCGTGGCTATCCGCCAGAAAAACACCACCCGGAATCCGCGGTCGACGGTGGCGACGGCTACGGAAATTTACGATTACTTGCGGCTGTTGTTTGCGCGGTGCGGCACGACCTTTTGCACCAAATGCGGTGCGGAAGTGCACAAGGATTCTCCGGACGATATTGCCAAGCGGGTGCTGAACTCCGGGGCCGGCCGCCGTTTCTACATGATGTACCAGCTGCGTGTCGCGCCTCCCCAGCCTGCGGCGGGGAAAAAGCCCCCGAAGAAGAACCCAGGGAAGAGCGCGGGTGACAACGCAGAAAATGCGTTGCGGTTGGTGCTGCTGGATTTGCAAAAGCGCGGCTTCAACCGGCTGTATCAGGCGGGTCAGGTGCACGAATTTATTTCGCCGGAATCGCTGCTGGACGTGGATTTCAAGAAGCCGGTGTATGTGCTGGTGGATCGCTTGGCGGTGAGCGAGGAAGCCAAATCGCGGCTGATTGATTCGGTGGAAATTTGTTATCGCGAAGGTGCGGGCGAAGCGATTGTGGAGTTTGTGGCGGATTCGAACGGCGGCGTTGCGGAGCGTCTGGTTTTCAACGAGCGGTTCGAATGCAAAAACGACGGGACGATCTATCAGGAACCGGAGCCGCGGCTGTTTTCGTTCAACAATCCATATGGAGCGTGTCCGCGCTGCCAGGGTTTTGGGAACACCATTGATTTTGATTTGAATCTGGTGGTGCCGGACCCGAGCAAATCACTCGATGAAGGCGCGATTGAGCCGTGGACGAAACCGCGATTTCGCGCACTGCTGAATGAGGCCAAGGCGTGGGCCAAGGGGCAGGGAATTCCGACGAATGTGCCGTGGCGGCAACTGAAAGAAGAGGATCGACAGAAATTACTGGAAGGCGATTCGAAAAACGACTACGACGGAGTGAAAGGATTTTTTGCCTGGCTGGAGCGCAAGAAATACAAGCTGCACGTGCGGGTGTTTCTGAGCCGGTATCGTGGGTATGCGACATGTCCGGAATGCGGCGGGACGCGGCTGCGTCCGGAGGCGCGCGCGGTGCGCGTTGCGGAGCGGACGATAACGGATGTTTGTAAGCTGACGGTGAAAGAGGCGCGGAAGTTTTTTGCAGAGCTGAATCTGAGCGAAGCGCAGATGAAAGTGGCGGACAAGATTTTGGAAGAGATTCGTTCGCGGTTGCAGTTTCTGGATGAAGTGGGACTGGATTATTTGTCGCTGGACCGGCTTACTTCGACGCTGTCGGGCGGGGAATCGCAGCGAATTCAGCTGGCGACTTCGCTGGGTTCGCATTTGGTTGGTGCGTTGTATGTGCTGGATGAGCCTTCGATCGGACTGCATCCGCGGGACACCAAGCGGCTGATTGACATTTTGAAGTCGCTGCGCGATTTGGGGAATACGGTTCTGGTGGTGGAACACGACCCGGACACGATTGAAGCGGCGGATCGGGTGATTGATCTGGGGCCAGGAGCGGGCGAGCTGGGCGGCAAGCTGCTGTTCGCGGGAAGCTACCAGGAAATTCTGAAGGATGCGAAGTCCATCACCGGAAAATATTTGAGCGGGGAGTTGCGCATTCCGGTGCCCAATACGCGCCACAAGCCGGCCGGGAAATTTCTGCGACTGTACGGCGCAACGTTGCACAACCTGAAGAATGTGGACGCCATGATTCCACTGGGAGTGCTGGCGGTGGTTACGGGTGTGAGCGGATCGGGGAAATCCACGTTTGTGCACGATGTGATTTACAAAGCGCTGCTGGCGAAGCGGAATGGCGGAACAGAAAAAGAGTTTTGCGACCGGCTGGACGGCGATTACCAGGTGCAGGATGTGGTGATTGTGGACCAGTCGCCGATTGGGCGGACGCCGCGTTCGAATCCGGCGACGTATTTGAAGGCGTTTGACGCGATTCGCGAAGTGTTCGCGGACACACCGGATGCGAAGCGGCGCGGGTACACGGCGGGACATTTTTCCTTCAACGTGCCGGGCGGGCGCTGCGAAACGTGCCAGGGCGACGGCACGGTGACGGTGGAGATGCAGTTTCTGGCCGACGTGGAGCTGGTTTGCGAGGAGTGCCGCGGGACGCGATTCAAGAGCAGCGTGCTCGAAGTGCAGTATCACGGCAAGAATGTGCACGATGTTCTGCAGATGACGGTGCGCGAGGCGCTGGCATTTTTTGTGAATGTGCCGAAAGTAACGTCGAAGCTGCGCGTGTTGAATGAGATTGGATTGGGATATTTGCGGCTGGGGCAGTCGGGAACGACTTTGTCGGGAGGCGAGGCGCAGCGGTTGAAATTGGCGGCGCACCTGACGCGCACGGAAAATCAGGGCGTGCTGTACATTCTGGATGAGCCGACGACCGGCTTGCACTTCGATGACATTGCGAAGCTGCTGGCGGCGTTCCGCAAGCTACTGGAATCGGGCGCGTCCCTGCTGGTGATCGAGCACTACCTGGACGTGATTAAGTCCGCGGACTGGTTGATTGACATGGGGCCGGAAGGCGGCGACATGGGCGGGAAGATTATTGCTACGGGGACGCCGGAACAAGTGGCGCGGAATTCGCAGTCGCACACGGGGAAGTTTCTGGCGAAGGTCTTGCAGGCGAACGGACAGGCAAAGCGCAACGGGAATAGCGCATCGAACGGTTTAGAAAAGGCACCAGGCAGTGGACAGGCAACAATTCCCTCAGCGGCAAAATGAAGCGCGGAATCATCACAAAAAACTGTCGAAGAGAAATAGCCGGAGTGTTGTTCTTTTGTGCTCTGACGGCGTCTCCTTGTTTCGGGCAAGCGCCGAGTGCGGGCAAAGGCACGAAGCAGCGAGTTGCGAATCCACTGAATGATTTGCTGGATGAAGCGCGGCGAGACATTGACGCGCAGAAGTTTGAAGCTGCGATTGCACCGCTGCAGAAATTTCTCGCGGAGAAGGACGATTTTGCGTACGCGCATTTTCAGCTGGGCTATGCGTACACGGCGCTGGGTCGCGGCAAGGAAGCGCGTCCGGAGTATGAGCGGGCGCTACAGCTCGATCCGAAGATGGCGGAAGCCGCGGTGAACCTTGGCATCTTGCTGCTGAACGAAGAACCGGCGGCGGCTGTAGCGCCGTTGCAAAAAGCGGTGGAATTGCTGCCGACGCAGAGCCGGCCGCGAACTCTGCTGGGGTTGGCGTATGAGAAGTCGGGCGACTTGAAAAATGCCGTGAGTGCATATGAAGGATCGCTGGCGCTGGATCCGAAGGACGGCGAGAGCAGCTTGCAACTGGCGCAACTGTTGTTTCGGGAAAATCGCGCGCCCGAAGCCGAGTCGAGGTTCCGCGCGGTGCTTGCTTCGGAACCGGAATCGCGCACGGCGTTGCTCGGACTGGCGCAAAGCCTGGAGGCGGAAAAGAAACCGCAAGCGGTAGAGGCTTATCAGAACTATTTGAAGGCGCAGCCGGACGACACGGCGGCGCGGCAGCGGCTGGTTCACTTGCTGATCGCCGGCCAGAAATTTGAAGAAGCGCTGGGGGAGATGGAGAAGACCGAGACGCGCGGGACGGCCTCCGTCGAATCGTTAAAGCTCCGCGCAGATATTTTGATTGGCCAGAAAAAATGGGACGAAGCGATTACGGCGTTGAAACAAGCGGTGGCGCTGGCGCCGCAGGATGCACAGTTGCGCGGCGGATTGGGCCGTACTTATTTGCAGCAACGCGACTTCGTGAATGCAGAGAAGGAGCTGCGGGCGGCGATCGGGCTAGACGCGAAGAACCTTACCTATGTACGTGATTTGACCAGCACGCACTACTTAGCCGGCGATTTTCCCGGGACGCTGGCGCTGCTGGATGAGTTGGCCAAGAGGGAACCGCCGAACGCGGGCGAGTTGTTTATTCGCGCACTCTGTTACGATAAGTTACAGCAGACCAAGGCGGCGCTGGAAGCGTACCAGAATTTTCTAGCGGCCGACCAGGACCGCAACCCGGACCAGGTATGGCAGGCGCAGCAGCGCATTATCGTTCTGAAAAAAACGCTCGAGAAAAAACGATAGTTCCATTTTCGGCTGTAGCAAGCGCCGTGGCCGTCTTCGTCTTCTCCTGCGCGATCGTCATGGCGGCCGCGGCGCCGCGTCTGGCGGACACGCTCGAGCAATTGCAGGAGAAATTTGACAAGGAACCGGACGGCGTTAGGAAGGCCAAGCAGATCCAGAAACTTGGCGATGCGCAATTCGCCAAAGAGCGCGAGGCCGCAAAGGCAGGCGATTTTGTAACGGCGGGCGTAGTAATGGAAAAATACCGTGACAACGTGCGAGCCGCGCTGGAAGCGCTGAAGAAAACGCATCCGCAGGCAGAGAAGCACCCGAACGGCTACAAACAGCTGGAATTTCATACCGGGCAGGGATTGCGCGAAGTGCGGGACGTGATTTTGGCGATGCCGGAGGCGCTGCGGCCGCCGATGCAGATTGTCGAGAAAGACCTGCTGGAAATGAACATGGAGTTGCTGAAGTTGTTGTTTCCGCGGCGGCCGGGTGAGAAACCGCCCATCCAAAGGCCTGGGGTGGATCCGAAGAAAGACGAACCGACAGAGAAGCAACCATGAAGACGGCGGTCATGAAAAATTGTGCTCGGATGGTCCTGGGGATGTGTCTTGCGGGAGTTGTGGCGGCGATCGCAACGGCTCAAGTGGCGCCAGAGAAAGATTATCTGAGCGGATACGAAGCGGACAAGATTCGTGACGCGGAGACGCCCAACGAGAGAATCAAGCTGTTCATGCAATTTGCCGATGACCGGCTGAAAAAGTTCCAGTACGAGCTGGAACACCCTTCGCAGACGAATCACACGCAGCAGCTGAACTATCTGATGAATTCCTACGTCGGATGCGTGGACGACGCGGCGGACTTGATGCAGGAAGGCATACAGAAGCAGCAAAACGTGCGCGCCGGGGTGGACTTGATCGCGAGCAAGACCAAGGAATTTCTGGAGATATTGAAAAAGATTCAGGCTGAAGGAAAAGAGAGCGAAGTTTACAAGGACAATCTGGACGACGCGATTGAGGGAACTCAGGACGCCATCAACGACGCGGAGAAGGCGAAGAAAAGCGTGGCGCCGCCGCCGTTGCGGAGGAAGAGTTGAGCATCGGCGAACCCTTTGCCGCGGCGAGCCAACTCAGTCTGTTCGGTGCGGAACCACCTTCGCGGCCGCTGGCGCTTCCGAGCCCGTCCGCCGGCGCTGAAAAAGTGCCACCGGCGCCGGGAAACGAGCGGCGGCCGAGAACAAGAAAACCACAACCGAAGCAGAAAGGGCACGGAAAGCTCAGAGCGATCGTCGCCGTGCCCGGCGGCGCGGCCCTGTGCCAGCGAATGTTTACGCGGATCGGTTGTGCGGGGCCACCGCCGGCATTTCGCGTGGAATTTTATCCGTATTCGAGCTTGACGCTTACCATTCGCCGGCGCGATGAAGAGATGATCGTACGGCTTTCGGATTTGCTGCAGCGAGCGCCAATGAACGTGCTGGAAGCTGCAGTGGCACTGTTGCTGGCGAAGATTTACCGGCGACGGACACCGCGGGCGCTGGTGGCACCGTATAGCGATTACGCGAAATCGCATCGCACGCGGCAACGGATCCAGAACATGCGCAGTGGGCGGGTACGGCGGGCCGCGTTGGATGCGACTGGCCGGTATTTCGATATGAATGGGATGTTTGACGATTTGAACGAGCGATTTTTTGCGGGCGCGCTGCGCAGGCCGCATCTGGGATGGAGCACGCGGAGCTGGCGGCGGCAGTTTGGCTCGTATGATCCAGGTCCGCATCAGATTCTGTTGAACAAGAGGATGGACCGGCCGGAGGTGCCGCGCTATGTGGTGGAGTATGTGTTGTACCACGAGATGCTGCACGTGAAGCATCCGACGCGGAAGTCGGGGTGCAGTTTGGTGTCGCATTCGCCGGAATTTCGGGCCGAGGAAAAGTTGTTTCCGGAATTTGAGCGGGCCAGGAAGGCTTTGGATCGGCTGGCGCGATAGAGGAGTGGAAAAGCAGAAGGCAGATTCCTCGCTTCGCTCGGAATCACAAGCTTTTTAGCAAGTCGCTGATTCCACGGCAACGGAATATCACTTTTTGGATTTTTCCAGGTCGGCGCGGAGCTTGGCGATTTTCTTTTCGATCTTGTCGCGGTCTTCGGCGC
>DASSYL010000273.1:0-4600 GCA_035703315.1 Candidatus Acidiferrum sp.
GAACAGCAAGGGGCAATCCAGATGCTGGCCGGAGTCTTGCGGATAGCTCTGGCAGCCCAGCGAAGCGGAGTGACCTGCGGCGCCCGGATCAAAGTAGACTCGCTGGCGCAAGGCCTCTTGCTCCACGTGGAGGGCGTCGAAGAAACGCCCGAGATTGCGGCGCGCTTTACAGAAGCCAAACACCTTCTGGAACGCAGCATCGGGAAAACGATTCTGGTCCAACCGGCCAAGACGCCGCAGCCGGAACCCACGAGCAAGATTGTGCCGCTGCTACCGGCCGCCGTGGTGCGCTAACTCAATCCTGTTTCAGGCGCCTGCGCAAAATCTTCGGCGTGCTGAGCCATGTCAATAATCCGGCCGGCGGGCTAATGCGCGTCAGCTCCAGGCACGCGGCGCCCGCCTTCTTCAATTGCGTGAGGTCTTTTTTGGAGCCTAGAGCAAACGCGATTAGCTCATCCAGATGCGGCGCATGGCCGAAACAGATCGCGGACTCCTCTGTTCTCGAAGTCCGCTGCAACTCTCGAAAGAACGCGGCCGGTTCGGCGCCCGGCAGCAAAAGCTCGGTTTGTTTGATTTTGGATTTTGCAAACTTTGTTTCCTCGGCGAAAATCTCCGCCGTCTGCATCGCCCGCACATAGGGGCTCGAAATAAAAACATCGGGGGAGATCTTCAGCGCAGCAAATCCGCGCGCAACTTCACGCGTCTTTTTAAGGCCTTCGGAGGTCAAATAGCGCTCCGGATCAGAAGGACTTTTCGGATCTTCCCTGTCAATTGCGATTCCATGCCTGACAATATACAGCTGCATTGCGGATGCTTCCTCCTCGCCTCGAGCGACTCTCCCACGGATAGTTTATTCGTTCAGCGGCCGGAAGTAGAGCTTGGTGTGGAATTCTTTTTCGAAAAGTTCAGAGCTACGGCTGGCGTCGCGAATGTCTTCGCTAGCATCGCCGCGTGCCGCGAGGTGCAACCCCACGGCGCCGCGTTGAAACACCGCGCGAATGGAGTTGACGCGCTGGCGGTGCGAGTGGTCGAGCCCTTCCGCGATGCGCACCAATGAAGCCAGCCTTCGCGCCAGACGCCGATCTCCAGTGTTTAGCGCCGCGTAGGAGATATGGTGGTTTGCGGGCTCGGCTTTACGGTTGTGATAACGAACCACTGCCGCGGCCAGTGCCCGCTCGCGTCCTTCTAGGCCCGGGATGTCGCCATTCATGGTCAGATACTCGCCATGCTTGTGATGGCCTTTGTGGCTGACCGTGTGTCCGATGTCATGTAGTAAGGCGCCCGCTTCCAGAACGACTCTGGCGTCCGATGGAAGATGATGCAAGGGCTGCAACTGATCGAAAAGCTGCAGAGTCAGCTCGCGAACGTGCTCCGCGTGACGCTGGTCGCGCTCCAGCCGGCGCGAAAAGCTGCGTGTCCCCATCAGAATTTGCCTCGCGGCGGCCGTGTAGCGATGCGGCTCCTTTCGCGAAAACGCTTCCTTCGCGATTTCGTGAATTAGCCCTTCGCGAATTCCGACCGCGGGAACCGCCAGCAGGCGCACGTTCAGATAACGCCCCAGAGTGATGAAAACGATTCCGGCGATGCCCATGACGTCGGCGCGATCGCGCCGTACGCCGTACGCTTTCATTCGGTCGCGGACGTCCATGCGCAGCAATTCCGGCAAACGCTCGCGCAGTAGGGATAGCTCGAGTGTCGTCAATCCGTGATGTCGAGGACCTGGCGCTACGTTCGCCAGTGTCTCTGCATTTCCGCCCAACGCCACGGTGAGCCCATCCGCCAGATTGGGGCACGCAGCCAGCTTCGACTCCAGCAGCGCGCGAGCATACTTCCTGACCTGCTCGGCCTCTACAGGTCGAATGCGCCCGTGTAGATTCAGCGTGGTCATCAGGCGCACAGTGCCCAACGGCAGCTGCGCCGACTGCTGCACTTTGTGATCGCGCAGAATGCTGAGTTCCAGGCTGCCGCCGCCCAGATCGGCGATGCAGCGTGCCTGGCAGTCGGGTCCGAGCGCTGCAAACACCGCTTCTCGGCCAAGACGCGACTCTTCGACGGCGCTGATCACCTCCAGCTTGATTCCCGCTTTTTGGCGAACCCGGCGGATGAACGCTTTGCGGTTGCCGGCTTCCCGCGAAGCGCTGGTTGCTACAGCGCGGTAGTGCGTCACGCCAAATTCATCCATCACATCGCGAAAATGGCGAAATGCCTTAGCGGCTTTCTTGAATACGTCTTCACTGAAGCGGTTGCGTACGAAAACGCTCTCGCCCAGGCGCAACGGATAGCGTTCGTTGTGTAGCGGTTCGATGTCGAGTGCCGAAAACGCGCGCACCACCGAAAGTCGCACAGCGTTCGAACCAGCGTCTATCGCGGCGATGTGAACCGGATCAGGCATGAAAGGATTCAGCGGCTAACGCCAAAGATGCGCCAGCGCCGAAGAAGGAGTGTACTTCGTCGAACGAATTCCCAGTTGTTCGGCAATCCGTTGCCGCAGCAGTTTGTTTACGGTCGAAACGGGCGCTTCGCCGTCCAGTTCCAAAAAGTCGTGCCGCTTGGCAAACGCTTCGAACTCGCGCTTGATCATCGTCTGGTAGCGAATGAAGGACCAATAAAGATCATGCGAAAGCGACATATCGCGCCCCGCTTCCCAATAACTGATCGCCTGCGCTTTGCGAAATTCGCGTCCGAAGGCTGTCTCGGGCCGCACATTCAGCCAGAAGGTCAAATGCGGCCGCAGTGCCATGGCATACAGTCCGCTCAAATAATCGCGGTTGATACCGCGTACCACACTCCGCGCGATCAGGGTAAAAATATACCGGTCGGCAAGCACGATCGTGCCGGACTTCAGTGCCGGCACAATTCGATGTTCCAGCTGATCGAAAAAGTCCGTGCAGTACATCAACGCCAGCGTTAGCCGGGTAACCGCATTCTTCGCCAGCAGTTCATCAATGTCGCGTCCAACCAGAGTCGAACGCCTCAGCCCGCTGGTCTGCACCGCAAATCCTTCTGACTCCAGCCATTCCTGCAGCAAGCTGATCTGCGTCGAACGCCCAGAGCCGTCCATGCCCTCGATCACGATCAAGGTGCCGGTAATTTCGTGTGGATCAAACCCGACCAGCGGTTCGCCATAAAAGTGCTTGGACTCATCCTCGGAGGCGACCGGCAATCGCCCGGGAACGACCTCTGCATGGTCCGTCGGCGCCGCTACTCTTTCCCGGTCCTGAAGCTTTTCCTTTTCCTGATCCGGCATCTATTCGGCCTCGGCCGCACGTGGCGCAAAACGCTTCAAGTCAATTTTCGACGCCACGATTTCGCGCATCTGTTTTTGCAGCTTGTTCACCGGCAGCGTCCCATCCAGCACCACAAAATTATCCGACTCCACCATCTTGTCGTAGCCGTCCATGATGCGTGCCTGAAACAGCCGGAAACTCTCAGGCCGGTCATAGGAAAGCCCCAGATCCATTCCGGCTTCGTAGTATTTCAGCTTTGGCCTTCCGCTCAGAATACGATGTACGGCCACATCCAGCGGCGCGCGGAAATAAAACGTAATGTCCGGCACCGGCGCAAACCGGTAAAGGTTCCGCAGCCACTTTTCCGGACAGCCCCGCGCCCCGTCGCGTGCAAACGCCGTGTAAATGTAGCGATCCGCCAGCACCAGGTAGTCGCCCTGCAGCAGCGGCATGATCTGTCGCTCGCAACGATCCGCAAAGTCCGCCGCATGCAGCAATGAAAAAGTAGGCGGCGTCAGGAGCCTCCGCTGCTTTCCGCGCCGCGTCGCTGACTTTACCAGCGGAGAAGAATTCCACTCCGTAAAATGCAGCCGGTAACCACCAATCTCCAGCCATCGCTTCAACAAGTAAAGCTGCGTGCTCTTTCCGGAACCATCCGTGCCCTCAACCACGATTAGGGCGCCAGGATAGGCGCGATTCGGCACCGGCCGTCCCGGCTGAGGGAGAGTGGACTTAACGGCCTCGGGCCGCGCCGGTTTTGCAGAACTTTCTTGATTTTCCATGTCGAGTTGCGCGTCGATTGTCTTCCACCGTACATCTGAATTGTTACAATCGAATTACATCATATGCGCCGGCGTGGCGCAAAACTGAGAAAGCTAAAATACCGCCACTTTGATTCGCAAGAATTTCTTTGGATTTTGCCGGAAATCCCCGATCAGCAGCCGCAAATCACCGGTGAGTCCCGTCAAGTTGTCGTAGAGCTTCGGGTCGGAAAACAGCTTCCCCGCCGTCGTCGTATTGTCATTCAACTTCGCTGTTGCGGAGGCCAGATTCGAACTCGTGTCCTTCAGCTTGTTGTAAAGCTCGTCATCCGTCGCCAGTTTTCCGAGCGAACCTTTCCCGGAACGTACATCCGAAATCATTGCGCTCCCATTTTGCAGCGCCTTTTTCGCTTCGTCGTACAAAGAGGGATCGTAGAGCAGCTTGCCAATAGTCCCTTTCTGCGAGCGCACGTCGGTCACCACCCCATTCACACTGTCCAGCGTCGAATTCACCTTGCCGTACAGCTCATCGGAAGCCACCAGCTTGCCAATCGTGCCCTGCCCCTTCTGAATTCCTGCCACCATCTGATCCGTACGCGCCAGCACGCTGTT
>DASSYL010000551.1:0-2375 GCA_035703315.1 Candidatus Acidiferrum sp.
GCCAGAACTTGCGTGCCTTTGAAATGGTTGGCGAGCTGGATCAGAGATTGTGCGGCAATGATCTCGATTTCGGGGCTGGCCCAGGCTGCTTCGGCGCCGGACGCTGCGGGACAGATCAATCCCTGTCCGCGCCCGTTGGCGCCGATCGCAGCAGGCAATACGCCTGCAACCGGCGCGATTGATCCGTCGAGGCCGAGCTCGCCGAGGACGGTGAAACTGCTCAGCGCATCGTGCGGAATGGCGCCGATCGCTGCCATCAGTCCGAGCGCGATCGGCAGGTCGTAATGACTTCCTTCTTTCGGCAGATCGGCGGGGGCGAGATTGACGATGCGGCGCGCAGGAAGCGCGAGGCCGGAAGCAATGAGCGCAGAGCGCACCCGCTCCTTGGCCTCCGACACAGCCTTGTCCGGCAGCCCCACGATGGTGAAGGCGGGCAGGCCGGGCGCCACTTGCACCTGCACGTCGACGGCACGGGCCTCAATTCCCTCAAAGGCAACTGTCGCGATGCGCTGAACCATACAACCGCTCCCCGCCCCGATACTCGCATAAGTAGTATCGAAGCCACGCGGGGCTTGCTAGTCCCGGTGTGCCTTGGATGACCAAAGAAATATTCGGGCAATAAATTGCAATAGAAAGGGCATTGCATTTCTCTATAAAAAAGACTAGTGTATTATTTCTATAGGAATACGGATATGACCCATAAACCGAAGGCGAGACCCCACGGAGCTGCGGATGCATCGAAGGTCGTGACCAAGGCAGCGCTGCGCGCCGCGGATCGGCTGGGAATCAAGAACAACGTGCTAGCAAAGATTATCGGTCTGTCAGCGCCAACGATTTCGCGCATGTACAAGGGAGCTTATTGGCTGCCGTCGGAGAGCAAGGCCTTTGAACTGGCCGTGCTCTTTGTACGATTTTACCGCGCGCTCGATGGAATTGTCGGCGGCAATGACTCCGTCGCCGCCGACTGGCTCAAAAATAAAAATACAGTTCTGAATGGAATTCCGCTCGAGATGATTCAGTCGGTCGCTGGACTAACCAATGCCATTGAGTATCTCGATTCGCGACGAGCTATTGTCTAGTGCGCAGCGCGCAAGTGGACGATGCTGGAGGGTCGTCGAGGCACAAAACATAATATCGACGGCCAAGCTGACCGACACGGCTGCCGAGCAAAGTCTTCTGGAGGACCTGATCGAGAAATCGAAGCCGCAGGTCCCACCGGAATGCCGGCAGCTGAACTATCTGCTTTCTACGCCATTCCGATACGGCGCCCCCTACCCGCGGGGGTCCCGCTTCAGGCGAGCCGGTCATACGCGCGGTGTTTTTTATGGCGCCGAGAATCCCGATACGGCAATTGCAGAACTATGTTTCTGGCGTTTGGTGTTCTTGTCCGAATCTCCAGCAACCGGGTGGCCGTCCGAAGCTGGTGAATACACCGCATTCGCGGCGCGATACTCGACGGAACGGGCAATCGACCTGACAGGACCGCCGTTCGACGCTCGAAGAGCCGTTTGGACGCACAAGACGCGATATGACGAGTGTCAGGAGTTCGCGGAGCTTGCCCGCTCTGCCGAAATTGAAGTCATCAAATACCTGTCCGTTCGTGACCCCAAAAAACAGCTGAATATAGCCCTCCTGGCATGCCGCGCATTTGCCGCTACCGATCCCGTTGAGCGCCAAACCTGGCGTATTATGCTCGGCAGCAATGGAGCAAGAGCGCTTTGTGAGATGCCGAGAATGAGCCTCGACTTCGATCGAAATGCTTTTCGCGGCGATCCGCGTATCGATGGAATAAAGTGGGAACGTTGATCGCATTTCTTTCATGACGCTTGGGTGAAAGGATCATGTTCGGGTTCGGAAAGGCCAGAAAGATCGAAGGGGCGATGGCCGACTGGCTCGCACACCCGATGGAGTTCGGAGTGCGTCCGAAGAGCGTTCGATTCAGGCACACCCACAGGGCGAAGCTGGTGACCTACGGGCCTGTCGAGATCCATGTCGTAGATTACGAGATGCCCGATGGGACCAAAGGACGTGGCTTTGTCAATGGATCACTGACTTGGTCATTCACCGGCGAGGAGGTGAATGCAATTGCCGATCAAGACCACTTCGTAGCTTATTGCGGGTGGGCTTGGTTGTTTCCAGCGATACAAGCGAAGACGGTGCAGACGGACTTCATTTCAGAAGGAGAAGAGGATCGGCTCACTGGGGCGGTAAGCGCCGCCGGCATGGCCGATCTCCGAATCACGGGAAGATACAAGATCGGTAGCAGCGAACTCTTTGAGTATTCCGGGACGCGCGATGGAATCGCATTGAAGGGCGCGGGAGATGGGGAACGCCAAGTCGAATTTGACGCAACGCATCCATGCTTCTTTCTGCCG
>DASSYL010000580.1:0-6441 GCA_035703315.1 Candidatus Acidiferrum sp.
CGGCTCTGCCATCTTCGATCGCACTATCGAAGAAATTCGCCGCCGCGTACCCGGCTGCAAAGTCGAAGTATTGATCCCCGATTTTCGCGGCAACTGGGACGCGCTCAGTGCGGTCCTGGCCGTCAAGCCCGACATCCTTAACCACAACACAGAAACCGTGCCTCGCCTTTACCGCCAAGTCAGAAAAGGTGCGGTCTACGAACGCTCACTCGAACTCCTCCGCCGCGCAAAGCAAACCCATCCCGACGTGCCCACTAAGACCGGCCTGATGCTTGGCCTCGGCGAAGAAAAACACGAAGTCCTTTCGACCATGCAAGAACTCGCCGCCCAAAGTACCGACATCCTCACCCTCGGCCAGTATCTACAACCAACGCGCGACCATCTCCCCATCGTTCGCTACGTCCACCCCGATGAATTTTCCGAGTATAAGGTCGAAGGCGAGCAAATGGGTTTCAAGCACGTCGAAGCCGGTCCGCTCGTCCGTTCTTCCTATCACGCCTTCGACCAAGCCGAATCCGCCATCAAGTAGTGCGCTCTGCGGCATGGTCCAGCTAGCAAAAGAAAAACGCCCGCACCTTTCGGAACGGGCGTCAAACTTCTGATAGCTCGCTGGCTCGATTACGAACGAGCTGCCGCGGCGGCAGCTTTCTTCGCGGCTTTCACCGCCGTCGATGCCTTGCGCCGCCGCTTGGTCTTGGGAGGAGTCGCGGGCGCTTCTCCGATGAGTTCGGCGGTCATGATGCTGGTGACAAACAGCTTCGGCCCGTGATCGTCAAAATCGACCGTGGTTCGCTCGTTGTCAGAAGCGGTCACGATTCCCAGCCCGTACACATCATGCTTGATTGTCTGGCCTTCTTGCATTGCTTGCACGACTTCCTCCTATGGCCACTCACTCGACTTTTTGGTTCACGAAACTTTTTCGGCACCGCCAGAATCACGTAGGTTGGGGCGAAATCTTAAAATTCCGCCCCGGCACTGAACTAGAGGCTCGTGACGTTCTCTGCCTGAAGGCCTTTCGGACCTTTCTTGACTTCGAACTCCACCGCCTGGCCTTCATTGAGGGACTTGTAGCCGTCCATCATGATGGCGGAGAAGTGCACGAAAACATCTTCTCCGGTCTGGCGCTGGATGAATCCATAGCCTTTCGAAGCATTGAACCACTTCACTGTTCCTTGTTCCTTCACTTCTTACCTCTCATACGTGATCCCGGTTTTCCCAAGACCATCGTTATTAGCGATGATTGCTTATCTCTTGGTCCGTGCCCCACGTCTTGCCCCGGCTGAGTTCCGGAAACCTCTTCGAGTCCCCGCTACGCCGCCAGTTCCGACTAGCGCCGTGACACCCCTTTGAGCGAAAAAAAAGACCGCAAAGTTTTGCCTTGCAGCCTTTTTGAAACGATGCAAAAGGTAGTACAAGAGCAACAAACGCTAGGGTTTAAGATAGCACAAAATGACGGGTTTGTCTATGGTGTTTCGAGGCCGTATCGTTCGGCAAGTTATTGATATGAATAGGATTAGGCCAGAATTGTGGCGGCGCGGTTATTCCGCAACATCGGGATGCAAACTGGCTACACCGGCCCCGCTGTCCTTCTTTTGCCAATACTTCTGGACCCAGGCTTCCCAGCTTTTGCCGGCGGCCGTATCGCGGCCCGTAAACGCTAACGCAGCGATTTCCGAGTAGGGAATTTTCTGGCGGCCACCGCCATTTTTCGGCAACATCCTGACAAACGAAGAACTTAGAGTCGTACCGGCGATTCTATCGAAGATATAGCCCTCGATTTTTGTGCCGTCTTTTTGCGTCAGCGTAACGTCGCCTCGGTAATCGAAGGCCTTTTCGAGCGCTTCCCTCAGTTCGGTTTCGTTCACCAGTTCAGGAATCCAGCCTTCCAAGCCTTCTCGCTGCCGACCCGGAGCAATTTCCAACTGGTCGGGGTCTTGAAAGGTACCGGCGCCCGCCGCATCGTGGCGATCATAATGAGTGGGAATGCTCATGCGCGAGTTTCTTCCATCTGGCTCTTGCCCGTTTCAATTTGAACCAGAGGATTGAACGAATGAACGGGCCGTACAGGTTCGTTCAACATTTCCAGAGCGTCCTGATCAGCGTAAGTCATTGAGAACGCTGCCTTCGTGGTTGCCCACAGACCGCCGAGTCCGCTGAAGGTGTGGTCCACGGCGGAGGCTTCGTAGCCGCTGTGCACCATGCAATTGGCGCACTTGGGATTGCCGGATTCGGTGCCGTAGTTTTCCCATTCGACGGAATCCATCAATTCCTGAAACGTGTCGGCGTAGCCGTCCTGGAGCAAATAGCAGGGCTTTTGCCATCCGAAGACGTTGTAAGTAGGCATGCCCCAGGGCGTGCAGGCGTAATTGCGCTTGCCCATCAGGAATTCGAGGAAGAGCTTGGACTGGTTAAACTGCCAGGATTTCTTGCGGTTCGAAAGTATGGCGCGGAAGAGTCGGCGCGTGCGCGCACGGCCCAGAAAATGCCTTTGGTCTGGCGCCTTTTCGTAAGAATAGCCGGGAGAAAGCATCATGCCTTCCACACCCAGGTCCATCATTTCGTCGAAGAAGGCGCGAACGCTTTTTGGATCGGCACCGTCGAACAGCGTGGTGTTGGTGGTGACGCGGAAGCCGCGCCTGACGGCTTCGCGAATGCCTTCGATAGCCTGATCGTAACCGCCTTCTCGGCACACGGAAAAATCGTGATGTTCCTTCTGGCCGTCAACGTGGACAGAAAACGTCAAATATTTGCTGGGCTTGAAGAGATCGAGTTTGTCTTTTAGCAGCAGCGCGTTGGTGCAGAGATAGATGTACTTTTTACGCGCGACCAGGCCTTCGACGATCTTGTCGATCTGCGAGTGCATCAGCGGCTCGCCGCCAGGGATGGAAACCATGGGCGTGCCGCACTCTTCGACTGCCTTGAAGCATTCTTTCGGGGAAAGTTCCTGCTTAAGGATGTGCGCCGGATATTGGATTTTTCCACAGCCCGCGCAGGCCAGATTGCAGCGGAACAGAGGTTCGAGCATGAGTACGAAAGGATAGCGTTTGCGTCCGGCCAGCTTTTGCTTGACCAGATAGCTGGCGACGGTCCACATCTGCGAAACAGGTACCGGCATTTGACTCCTAAGCCTGTTCAATCAACTTCATTTTGGCGGGGAAATCGACCGCCCCAGACTTACCTATTTTACCCGAACCGCCGATGATTTGTGCCGCGCTATTTCGGCGACAGTTCCCACCGGTGTCCAGGTCGATTTCGATTGGATGCAAGCCGAGTGGTTTCAGTGGCATGCGGCACGCACGATGCAAGTTCTGTTGCCAGCCTTTTTCCAGAGATTGGATGCTATATAGTGAGGCCAATGAAATCCGTCGAATCAGCACCCGCCGTTTCCGCCGAGTACACGGCTCGGCTCGCTTCCGAGCGGGCCAAGCAATCCGCGGCGGAGAGGTGGCACAAGAAACTCGGGTATATCAAACTGGCGGTTGTGGCGCTGGCCCTGGTAGTGCTGGTCCTCGGGTTGAAAGCGCGTATCACTTCCGTCTTTTGGCTCATCGTTCCGGTCGCCGCGTTGGCCGTGCTGGAAAAAGTGCATGAGCGCGTGCTGGCATCCCTGAAAAAATGTTCGCGCAGCATCACTTTCTACGAACGAGGTCTGGCCAGGCTCGAAGACCGTTGGATGGGCACGGGAGATTCCGGAGAAAGTTTTCTCGACGCTACGCATCCCTATTCGCGCGATCTGGATTTGTTTGGAGCGGGTTCGCTGTATGAGCTGATGTGCGTCGCGCGGACGTCTCCTGGCAAGAACACGCTGGCAAAGTGGCTGCTGGCACCGGCGACGGTACCGGAAATTGCAAAACGGCACGAGGCAGTGCGAGAGCTGGCTCCGCGGCTGGATTTCCGAGAAGGGATTGCCGTCTCGGGTGAGGATATTCGTTCGCGCGCCCGGACCGAAGCGCTGCTGGCCTGGGCGGAGGCGCCCGCAGTCTTAAATCCCAAACCAGCACAAACGGCAGCTTTTGTCCTTGCTGCGCTGTGGTTGGTCAGCTTGCTCGCCTGGGCTCTATGGGGGGCCTGGGAAATAACGCTTGCGGTCAGTTTTATGAACCGGATTTTCTATTCGCGCTTTCGGGCGCGCTCGCAAAAAATCATCGAGGCGGAGTGGTTTGTGCGCGAGTTCGCGCTACTTCCCGTAATCCTGACGCGCATGGAGCGAGAGTGTTTTGCGTCGGAAAAACTGCGAGGGTTACAGGAGCAGCTCAAGCAACACGGGCTTTCGCCGGCCGCTTGCATCGGAAGACTCCGCAAATCGGTCGAAGCGCTGGAGTCGCGCCGGAGTCTGCTGATTCACGTGACGGATGCCTTCATCTTGTGGACGACGCAACTCTCATTTGCCGTCGAGGCTTGGCGGCAGGAATTCGGGCCGGCATTTCGCGTCTGGCTCTCCGCGGTTGGCGAAATGGAAGCGCTCAATGCCTTGGCCAATTATTGCCATGAGCATCCGGAAGACAGCTTTCCTGAGTTTGTCGCCGACCGCACTGGGTTTGAAGCAAACGCCCTGGCGCATCCGTTGCTTCCGCGAGCCCGGGCGGTCCGCAACCACGTCGGCTTCGGAGAATTGTTGCGCGTCATGATCGTCAGCGGCCCGAACATGTCCGGCAAGAGCACGTTTGTGCGCGCTATCGGGCTCAACGCAGTGCTGGCGCAGTGCGGCGCGCCGGTCTGCGCTACGCGGTTGCGGCTTTCGCCGCTGCAGGTCGCCGCTTCCATCTGCATCCTCGATTCGTTGCAGGGCGGTGTTTCGCGCTTTTACGCGGAGATCACGCGGCTGAAATTGATTGACGAACTTGCGAAACGTGCGCCGGTATTGTTTCTGTTGGACGAATTATTGAGCGGCACGAATTCGGAGGATCGCCGCGTCGGTGCGGAAGCGTTTGTGAAGAGCATGGTTGTGAAAGGCGCCATCGGATTGGTTACCACGCACGACCTAGCCCTGACCCGAATGGCGAACGAACTGCCGGCGCCGGCTGCGAATTTTCATTTTGAGGATCGCATCGAGAGCGGGCAGTTGCGATTTGACTACCAGCTGGCCACTGGTATCGCGCGGAGCAGCAATGCGCTCAAACTGATGCGCTCGATCGGACTTGAAGTCTGAGACGCGGGCCGCGGGGATGGCACGCCGTGTGCCCTAATCACTTGCAACGGACAACCGCGCGTGGACGTTCTTCGCCGGTTTTTCCTCGAGAGTAAGATGAGCTCGAACAGCAAATGGCATACGTAAATCTGATCTCGTTGCTCGGCTCCTTTCCACGGTTCCGTAAAGACGCAGCTGTCGTGGAAACACGAGGGTACCGTCGGCATTCGCTGACATACGCGCAGCTATATGCGGAGGCTGAGCGTTGGGGCGAAGCGCTTAGCCAAAGCGGCATTGCAGCTGGTGATCGCGTAGTTTTGTGGGGAGCGAACTCAGGGGAGTGGGTGGCGGCGTTCTGGGGCGTTTTGCTGCGTGGTGCCGTGGCCGTGCCGATGGATGCGGGAGCGAGTCCAGATTTTGTGCAGCGAACGGTGGAGCAGTCTCGGGCGAAACTGATTTTGCGCAGCTCGCGGCAGGCGGAAGTTAGGACGAATGTGCCGGCCATGCCGCTTTCAGAAATGCGCGGATCGGAAAACCCGGCAGGGCGGACAAGCCGGCGTACCCAGGGCGAATGTGGCGCGATTCGCAGAGACGAAATCGCGGAGATTCTATTCACGTCGGGGACGACGGCGGAACCGCGCGGAGTGGTGCTGACACACGGAAATTTTCTGGCGAACCTGGAACCGATCGAGCGCGCCATCGAGCCATATCTGAAGTACGAAAAGTGGCTGCATCCGTTGAAATTTGTTTCGCTGGTGCCGTTGAGCCATGTATTCGGTCAGTTTATGGGATTGTTTGTGCCGCCATTGTTTGGCGCGACGGTGGTGTTTGAGAATTCCGCAAATCCCGCGGACATTGTGCGGACCGTGAAGCGGGAACAGGCGACGGTATTGATCGCGGTGCCGCGAATGCTCGATCTGGTGCGTGCGCAGATCGAACGAGAAGTAGGGACGCGCGGTTGGCGGAAATGGTTCGACAGAAATTACGAAGCGGCTTCGGGTCAGCCATTTCTACAAAGAGCGTGGAGATTTCGGCGGATCCATCGGCTATTGGGTTTGCGGTTTTGGGCCTTCATCTCCGGTGGTGCAGCGCTAGGAGCGGAGACGGAATTGTTTTTCAAGCGGCTGGGATTTGCCGTCGTGCAGGGTTATGGGATGACGGAGACGGCTTCGCTGATCACCTTGAACCATCCGTTCCGTGCTACGGAAGGGTCGGTCGGCAAGATCTTGCCGGGGCGAGAATTTAGATTGGCGGAAGACGGCGAAATTCTGGTACGGGGCGAGAATGTTTCGTCAGGCTACTGGGAAAACGGA
>DASSYL010000053.1:0-2366 GCA_035703315.1 Candidatus Acidiferrum sp.
GAAGATGAATCCCCAAGTAGGGCCAAAGCCGCGGCGAAGATAGGCGTACTCGCCCCCGGCCTCGGGAATTGCCGCGCCCAATTCCGCGAAGGAAAGGGCACCAAAAACCGAGAGAATTGCGCCCACAATCCAGGCGGCAAAAACAATTGAGACGCTTTTGCCTTCGCGCGCCATTTCGGCGGGCTTCAGGAAAATGCCGGTACCGATCATCGTGCCGACGACGATCGCCGCCGAAGCCCACGGGCCAAGGCCGCGCACCAACTCAAGACGCTTGCCGGCAGCTGATTGGCCTTTCGGTACGGTCAATTTTTCCAAGCTCACTTCACCTGTTTCGGGCCGATTCGGCTGATGACTGATCCCACCAAGAACGTCGCACAAGATCCGATTAGTACGTACCAAGTGTAGGCGACGCTGCTCCATTTCCATACGGCAACGGTCGCCAAGAGTCCGCAAAACATACCGGTTAGCGCGCCGGAAACATTGGCGCGCTTATCGAGAGTTCCCAGGAGAAACAATCCGAGAAGGCATCCAAACGGAAATGAGGCGACCGTGAGACCAAGTTCCAGGACTTTGTCCCATCGCATAAAAACAAAGCCTAGCGCCATCAACACCACGCCCCACAGCAGCGTCATCCACCGTGAAAGGGACAGCAGCTTTTTTGCGTCTTGATGGCCTGTCGCGGCTGCAAAATCCAGGATGCTCGATGCCGCTAGTGAATTTAGCGATCCGCTGGCGTTGGACATGGCGACGGCTACAATCGACGCCAGCATCAGCCCCGCAAGACCCACGGGCATTTCGCGCGCCAGGAAAAGTGGAAGCACGCGATCGGTTCGCTCTCCCGGCTGCAGAAGAGGGGCATGCTGCGCAAAAACAAAAAGCAATACGCCCACCAGGAGAAAGAGTGTGAATTGCACCAGCACAATTCCCCCGCTGGCCAGCAGAGCCTTACGGCTATCGCTTTCGTTGCGGGCCGCCAGCAGCCTTTGCACGATCGTTTGATCCGTGCCGTGACTGGCCATGGTGAGAAAGGCTCCGCCGATCACTCCCGACCAGAACGTGTACTTGGTAGCCAAGGAAAAAGTAAAGTCCAGAAACTCCAATTTGTTTCCGGCAGCGGCGGCTGCCTGAGTCACCTCACTCCACCCGCCCGGAATAGTGTGCAACAAGAACCCGAGTGTAACGGCACTGCCTGTCAGATAAAGCAGGAGTTGCGCTACGTCGGTCCAGATCACCGCCTTCATGCCACCTTCGAAGGTGTAGAGGACGGTGAGGGCGATCACAATCACCACCGCGAGGCGCTCAGAAGTTCCCAAGACAACACTGACGACCAAAGCGATTGCGGAGACGCGAACTCCTTCCGCTACTGCCCGCGTAACCAGAAAGGTGGACGCCGCAACTGCGCGCATACGCGCGCCAAACCGTTTTTCGATCAACGCGTAGGCGGTGAAGAATTCCCCGCGAAAATATCCCGGCAGTAGCAGGACTACGATCAGCACTCGCCCCACGAGGTAGCCGAAAACCAGCTGGATGAAGGTCAGGTTCGTCGCATAAGAAAGTGCGGGCGTGCCGATGATGGTCAGAGTCGAGGTTTCGGTGGCGACGATTGAAAATGCCAGCGCCCACCAAGGGGCAGACTTTCCGCCCAAAAAATAATCCGTCGCGTCGTTCTGCTCACGACGGAACCACACCCCCAGCGCGGTTACACCGAGGAGATACGCAATCACTATAGCCAGGTCAAAGGTGTGGATGCGCATCTCGTTGCGAGGTAAAACGGACTTTCCAATTTAAGCTTGAAGTTTCTGAAGTCAACGAGGATAAGGGTACAGTGATTGACCGTCAAGAAACCAGTTGCCAACGACAGAAGTTAGATGCCGGCACACTAACTCGCCGAGTCCGAGTCTCGCTGTTGCCGAGACAATGTTGCTACGGGGGCGAAGAAAATCCTGGCCCACTTCGCCGGCCGGAAAATCTGGGAGGACCTCCCGCCCGCCTGTACAACTCCGCAGCAAACGCGCGTCCGATAAGTCATGCGGGAGCTATCGAAGAACTAAACTACGAACTGGTTGACTGTCCTACTTCTCGTTCGTTATGCTTTTTTCAGCAGTACTTGGTCAGTTTTTGGCGCGGCTTCCTGGCCGCGTTTTCCATTTCTATCACGGCAATTTTGATTTTGCGTTTCCGTGGGCACCGATTCGCACACGCTCGTCGAGGTCTGCGCGAAACACATTCCGACGCGAGCAGGCCGATTATTATGCTGAGCGCTGCGCTGTTCTGTATTCAATCCAGCTCTGCGTTGTTCAAATTAACTACGAAACCATGGCGTACACTTTCGCCTCCCACGCGAAGAGCGGCTCGCGTCCAGCCCA
>DASSYL010000177.1:0-2563 GCA_035703315.1 Candidatus Acidiferrum sp.
CCGACTACACCGGCTTGATGGCCGCACTCGGCGAAAATGCCAAAGACTCGCTGCTTACGATGGACCAGCTCTACAAGTCCAAAGCGGTTTTACTGATCGGCAACGACCCGACCAACCAAAACCCGCTTGTCGCTTGGCAGATCCGCGCGGGCGTTCGTCACTTCGGCCTGAAACTCTTCGTAATCAATTGCAAAGAGGTCAAACTCAAGCGCCAGGCTGCTCAGTTCGTGCAAATCGCGGAGGGCCAAGAAGCCGCCGCCGTTCGCTGGCTGCACAATGAATCGCCGCTCGGCCCTGCGCTGGTCGAACAGCTGACTCAGCTGAGAGCTGAGCTTGACGCACACTCAGACGTTGCGATTGTTTTTGGCTCAGAGCTTTCGGGCTCCGCGATCGCTGATCTCGTCGGCTTCGGTTCGAAACTTCATGGCAAGGTCCGCTACATGGCGCTCGGCGACTACGCGAATTCCCGCGGCGCAGCCGATATGGGCGTTCTTCCCGATCACGGCCCCGGCTACAGCCATGTTGCAAAAGCCGGTATGAATGCCGCTCAGATGGTCGAAGCGGCGCAAAACGGCAAACTCAAAACCCTTTACGTTGTTGGCGCCAATCCGCTCGCTCACTACGGCACGCTCGGCTATGGCCGTGGTAAGGCCGAACTGGTCATCGTCCATGAACTTTTCATGACCGAAACCGCCAAGCAGGCCGACGTAATTTTCCCCGCCGCTTCTGCCTACGAAAAGGACGGCACCGTTACCAACACTTCCGGCGAAGTGCAGCGCCTTCAGAAAGCGGCCGAAGTGATGGGCCCGCGCGCCGATTTCGATCTGCTGCGTATTTTGTCGCACCAACTGGCGAAGCAGGGCCTCGGAAAAGCTTTCCACTATAAAAATACCGCTGCCGTATTTGAAGAAATTCGCAAGACCGTGCCCGGCTACGACGTGGAGCTCAGCGTTCTTCTGGCCGGTGAAGCCGAGGAAGCGCGCATCCCGGTCCGCGCGAACGGCGCGCCTTATGACGTTCCCGTCGGTTTGATTCGCTCTGCCAACGACACGCTCTTCACCAGTGGCACCTTGAGCAGATTCCTGACCACCATCGAGTCCGTTCCGGAGGCGCAGGCCAAATCGTGACCGCCCTCAACTCATTCATGGCGCAGTATGGTTTCTGGGTGTTGACGTTCATCAAGATTGCCCTGTTGCTCTTCATCGTTCTCACCGTAAACGCCTATCTCACCTGGTTCGAGCGAAAAGTGGTCGCGCACATGCAGTCGCGCATCGGCCCGCATCGCGTCGGCCCGCACGGCTTATTGCAGCCGGCCGCCGACGGCCTGAAGTTCCTGTTCAAAGAAGATGCCATGCCGGCCGGTGTGGACAAATTCGTCTATCTCCTCGCGCCGTTTCTTGCGCTAACGCTTTCGCTAGCCTCGCTCGCCGTCATTCCTTTCGGCCCCAAGCCGCTTCCCTTTTCTTTTTTCGGCCACCAGATCGACCTCTGGATCACCAATCCGGACATCGGCTTGCTGATTCTTTTTGCGGTCACAGCACTCGGCGTTTACGGCGTGGCGCTCGCCGGATGGGCTTCCAACAGTAAGTATCCGCTGCTCGGCGGCTTGCGCAGCTCGGCGCAAATGGTCAGCTACGAACTGGCGCTCACCATGTCCGTCGTGGGCGTCGTTCTAATGGCCAACACCTTCAGCCTAACGCAAATCATTGGGGCTCAAAGCGGCCGCACCCTGTGGGGCATTCTCCCCGCTTGGAACGTCGTTAGCTTCCACGGGGGCTTTCCTCAAATCGTTGGCTTCTTCTGTTTCTTTACTGCGGCGATTGCCGAAACCAACCGCGTTCCCTTCGATTTGCCGGAGGCCGAATCCGAACTCGTCGCCGGTTTCCACACCGAATATTCCAGCTTCAAGTTCGCCATGTTTTTCATCGCGGAATATACCAGCATGATCACGGTGTCCGCGCTGTGCACGATTCTCTTCTTCGGTGGCTGGAATTCGCCGTTCCCGGACAGCTGGACTTTTACCCATTACTTGCCGGGCATCATTCTGCTTCCCTTCGGTTTGTGGGTCATCTACGACGGCCTAAAGTACGAAACCATCTGGGGCCGCTTGGTTTTGCCGGTCATTGGGGCCGTCCTTACCTTAATCGGAGCGCTGCTTCTTGCCGCCATCTGGGTGGCGCCGCTTCACGAAGTCAACGAATTCATCCAGGCACCGTTCTGGCTGCTGTCCAAAATCCTTTTCTTCCTCTTCTTCTATGTCTGGGCGCGCGGCACGCTGCCCCGCTTCCGCTATGACCAGCTCATGAACATCGGCTGGAAGTTGCTGCTCCCCGTTTCCATCGTCAACGTGATCATTACAGCCGGCGTAGTGTTGCTCAGGAGCAAGCCATGAGCGCGCCGCTGGTTATCTTTTTCGTCTTGGCTGCGCTTGCCGTCATTGGCGCCGTCAGTCTCATTTTGCAAAAGCATCCGATTCACAGCGCGCTTTCGCTGATCGTGGTCATGGTCGCGCTCGCCGGCCTGTATCTGCTCATGGGTGCTGAATTTGTCGCCGCCGTTCAGA
>DASSYL010000251.1:0-3180 GCA_035703315.1 Candidatus Acidiferrum sp.
AACTCTGGCCGCGCCGTCGAACAGCGTACAAAGAGGTCTTCGATCACCGCGCCATCCCGCACTTCCACAATTTCTTCCGAAGTGCCGGAAAGCTCTTTCAATCGGCCAAAATAGAGCACTTTTACTGTCATTTGAGGCTCACCGGCCTATTTTAACCCGAATTCATGGAAGGAGTTGCTAACGCCTTCTATCCGCTCCCCTATACTTGAGCCGATGAAGATCCTTGTCACGGGGGCCACGGGCCTTGTCGGCTCGGCGATTGTCGGTGCCTTAGCCAGCGATGGTCACACTGTCTGCCGCCTGGTACGGCCACAGACCAAAACCGAAGGCGGAACGCACGGGGCGTTCGATGTAGCCTGGAATCCGGAAACCGGCGAACTGGGCGGTGCGGCAGTCGGGGCAGACGCCGTGATAAATCTCGCGGGAGCATCCATAGCAGAGGGCCGATGGACGGAGTCGCGTAAGCGTCTATTGCGCACCAGCCGCGTAGACGCAACTCGCGCACTGGTCGCGGCTCTCGGCAAAATGAATGCAAAGCCGTCAGTCTTGGTCAGCGCCTCGGCCATCGGCTTCTACGGAAACCGCGGCGACGAAGTGCTCACCGAAACCAGCACGCCTGGCGAAGGTTTCCTCTCAGATCTGGCGAAAGATTGGGAGGCCGAGGCTCTTCGCGCGGAGATGTTTCGCACGCGTGTGGTGCTGCCACGTTTTGGAATCATCTTGGCCAAGCACGGCGGCGCACTGCCAAAGATGATGCTGCCGTTTCGTTTGGGAGTGGGCGGAAGAATCGCGAGCGGCCAGCAATGGATGCCTTGGGTGGCACTCGACGACGTGGTGGAGATCATGAAGTTTGTGCTTAGCACGCGGGACGTGAGCGGCCCAATTAACGTCGTCGCGCCGGAGCCGGTCCGGAACGCGGTATTTACGCGGGCGCTCGCGGAGGCCCTTCATCGCCCGGCTCTCTTCCCTGCTCCCGCGATCGCACTGAGGATCGCACTCGGCCACGAAATGGCCGAGGCTTTGCTGCTTTCGAGCCATCGCGTGGTCCCGGCCACATTAACGCGCGTTGGCTATCGATTCTTGCACCCGCAGCTCGGGCCAGTATTGAAAGGCATCCTCACCAGCCAAAGGCAACCCTCGCGTCCTACTTGATGACGTTTAGCGTCACACTGACGTGGTAGACATGCCCGTTCATAGGATCGGTCGAAGCAATGCTTTCCACCGATTGGCCATCTTTAAGTACTGGGTTTAAGTCGACCCTGAAGGTCCGCAAGACGGGATTGCTGCCTGCGGACTGCGCATCGGGCGACACCGAACTGCGTTCCAGCGCCATTTGCAGTTTGTAGCGGCCGTCGTCTTGAAGTGTGGCTGAGCAATCCACGTTGGTCCCGACGTCAAGGTAAGTAAACTGGTCCTTGCCAGTAGTGACCGGGATTCGCGCGCCGGTACGAATTTGCGATCCAGGCTTCGCTCGCCGTTCATCCGCATTAACCGTGAAGGTGTAGGGGAGGTTGGCAACCTTCTTTTCGCCATCATACTCGCTGAAGACCACTTGAACCCGCAATGGAATGACCGCCGGCGTATGTTCGTCCGGCTTCGGCTTGGCAGTTTCCTGTGCAGTTGCAACGGCTGAGAAAGCCAGGACCAACATCACAAGCAACGCATTCTGTTTCATCGTCGGCTCCTAATAATGAACTCCGCTAAATCCAACCTGGTTCAGTCCGAATCGCCGCTTTGCAGTGGATCGATCGATAGACCCTTCAAATCCACGCCGGCAATTTCTAAATGCTTGATCTCAAGCAGCGCTTCCGGTTTCACATTTGCCCCTCGATCCGCTGCCATACTTCGTAAAGATGCCGTGTAGCGCTGCAGCCCAAGCTGCTCTTCGCCGGAAACAAGTACTTTTGGTTCGGCGCGTAATGCGACTTGTGGCTGTTTGTGGCTCCTCTTGCTGGTGGCGACAAGCACCTCTACCGGTCTTCCCCCTTTTTTCGAGATGCTGGGTTCGTTGCGAGCTGGCAATGAAATATTGTGAGCAGAAGGCTCTGGTTTCACTGACGAGACTCTAGTCCGCACAGCAAACGAGAGTGCAATCGCACCAATCGCCAGCCCTGAAGCGATGTACGCCGGAACCGGCCCACGCCAGGTTCGTGCCGCGGTTGAAGCGGCAATCTCTTGCCGAACTCTCGGAAGCAATGACGCGGGCATTTCGGCATTTATGCGTATTCGCACTTGGCCCTCTATTAGGCCAAACCAGGCTTTCTCGTCCGAAAACGATTCACGGCACGAAGCACACGACGCCAGATGAGCCTGCACTTCAGCGGGCAATCGTTCATCGCTCCGTGCCGCTTCGTTCAACGTTTCTCGATAGAATTCACAAAACATCGCAGTTTCTCCGCAAGCGCCTTTTTCGCAAAAAACAGCCGGGATTTGACCGTTCCCACCGGGACACCCAGCAAAACCGAAACTTCATCCAGCGTGTGGCCTTCCATGGCCGCGAGAAGCAGAACCAACCGCTGTTTCTCCGGCAATTCGTCCAGCGCCGATTCCAGTTGGCGCTGAAATTCGCCACTGCCCTCTCCGGCTGAGGCAACGCGCGAGGTTTCATACAGCCATTGCGCTTCGCGCTGCTGGCGCCGCTTCGTCGAACGCAACCGGTCGAGCGCGAGCCGGAAGGAAATGCGCACCAGCCAGGCCCGAAAACGTGTCCGCTCGCGCAACCGCCCAAACCTCCGGTACGCGCGAAGGAGAGCCTCCTGTGCCACGTCTTCCGCATCCGCGTCATTCCGCAAAACTCCGCGAGCCACGCGAAAAACCATCGGCGCGCTTTCGACCAGCAAAGTCTCCCACTCGCGGTGAAGGGCGTTGCTCTCCACACGCGCCTCATCGCTGCGTTCCACAGCGTCAGACCGGCTTTCGCGGGCAGACAGGATCCACTCCTGCACGTTTTCCTCGCCGTGAACAGCAACAGCCCGGCGCTCCTTGTACATACGCATGACGCCGCAGGTCGAAGGTTGGTTCATAGCCGATCGCAAAAAACTGGGCGGGCCAGGCTCCGCGGTAAAGGATCACAAGCGCTTTCGCTGGAACGCCGGCACGTTCGGGATTGGATTACCAGGTCCATGCGCAACCGTTCCAATGGTGCCGTCACTCTGTCGCAGGTTAGGAACGCTTTAATCT
>DASSYL010000365.1:0-13445 GCA_035703315.1 Candidatus Acidiferrum sp.
ATCGAGAGGATTACTCGTGAAATGTATGTAGCCCAACCCATTGAGTGGACCGAACGCGGAGTGGTTATGCTCGACCAGCGCCGCCTCCCCGCCGAAGAAATCTCTCACACCTACACCACCTACCAGGATGTCGCCAAAGCCATCCGCGAGATGGTCATTCGCGGAGCTCCCGCCATCGGAGTCGCCGCCGCCATGGGTGTCGCTCTTGGCGTACAAAACTCCTCCGCCAAATCGCTCGACGAGCTCCGTGCGGAATTTCCCGTCATCCTCGATACGCTCGCCAAAACTCGTCCCACCGCTGTCGATCTTTTCTGGGCGCTCGATCGCATGAGCCGCCGTTTCGCCGAACTCTCCGGGCAAACTTCCGACTTCGCCAAAATAAAATCTGCACTGGCCGACGAAGCCAAAGCCGTCCACGCCGAAAAGCGCGCCACCGACGAAGCTATCGGCCGCTTCGGCGCCGAACTCATGCCGCAAGATGGATTGGTGATGACGCAATGCAATGCCGGCGCGCTCGCCACGGCCGGCATCGGCACCGCATTGGGAGTGATTCAAGTCGCTGTCGAGCAAGGCAAGAAAATCCACGTGCTGGTTCCCGAAACGCGTCCTTATTTGCAAGGCGCGCGCCTCACTGCATGGGAACTTCACCGCAGCAACATTCCGCTCACCCTCATCACCGACAACATGGTCGGCCACTTTCTGAAGACCCAGAACGTCGGCGCCATCGTCACCGGAGCCGACCGCATCGCCGCCAACGGCGACACCGCCAACAAAATCGGCACCTACCAGATCGCCGTGCTCGCGCGCGAACACAACGTGCCGTTCTACATCGCCGCCCCCGTTTCCACTTTTGACTTGTCCATTCCCGACGGCAACCACATCCCCATCGAAGAGCGCTCTTCCGCCGAAGTAACCGAAATTCAAGGAATCCGCATCGCCCCCGACGTGCGCGCCGCGCATCCCGCTTTCGACGTTACCCCCAACAAATACATCGCCGCCATCTTCACCGAACGCGGCGTAGCCCGCGCCCCCTACACCGAATCCCTGGCCGCCCTCGCCGCCGCGCGCCATTCCTTCTCCGTTGCCTGAAGAATTATGAGTCGCAACATGTCCGAGGTTGTCGTCCCGAGTCCAACGAGGGATCTGCTTTTTCACGACGAACGAGGAGGCTTCTACCGAAAATTCTCAATCAGCATGATCTGCGACTGCTGCCAGCCGGGCTGATCGAACACCACGCGCTTCCCGTCGCGCGTCGCTCCCAGCCAGAAAGGCACGATGCCCAGTTGGCCCTTAGTCGTTACACTCCGCGTCGCCAGGTCAAACAGGCTCACAGTAGGCGCCCCGTCTCCCGACGGTTGCGCGAACAGAATCCCGCCACGCGCTCCTGCGTCCACTACCGCCCAGGCCGCCCACATCGCCGGCCGCACTTCGCGTGACAATAATTTTTCGCCGCCGCCGTTCACCTCCGCCTGCCAGATTTGCGGGTAGGCCAGAGGCGTCTTGGCGTAATAAAAGTGTTTCCCGTCCGGAGATTCCAGCGCAGCGTGTCCGCCATTGCGCGTCAGCTGGACCGGCGCCCCTCCCTGCACGGAAATTTTCCAAACCTGAAATTTCCCCGTTCGCCGCGACGCGAAATAGATCCATTTTCCATCGCGCGACCAGCTCGGACAACGATTCTCAAAATCGTCCGCGGTCATCAATCGCGCTTCGCCGCCTTCCAGTGAAACGGTGTAAATGCCCGAGCCGTTCTTGCGGCTCGCGTCGAAGACGATTTGTTTACCGTCGGGCGACCAGCGCGGTGTGCCCGCATTTCCGATCGCCGTCAGTTGCTTCGGATTCTTGCCGTCGGCATCGGCAACCCAGATTTCCATGGTGCCGGAACGATCGGACATGAAGGCCAGCTTGCTGCCGTCGGGAGAAAACTGCGGACCGGGTCCCTGATCGGTTTGTCCCGTCAACGGCACCAGGATCGTCATGTCCTTGCGATCACTACCATCTGATTCGGGTGACACATCCAGCTGCCAGATGTTGAGCCCGTGGCTGGCGCGTTCATAGGCGAGTAAGTCGTGCCCCCTCGCAATCGCGGGATTCGCCGCGGAATCGTTAATTTGGATGGGCGAATCTTTTTTCTCCGTCGAAACGCGCCAGAGTCCGGATTTGCCGCCGAAGTTCGAGCTGAAGACGACGGATTTTTCATCCGCCGTCCAGCGCGGCGTACCGATAATCTGAGCGGCGACGGAAGCGGCCAGCGTTTCCTCGCCGCCGTCAGTCGAAATTGTCCGGATTTCTTCCGGAAATCCTCCGCCGCGACTGCGCACAATCATCACGCGCTTACCGTCGCTGGAAAACGACGGCGCGCGGTCTTCCGCGGAAGGAGGCGGAAGTGTCAATTGCCGCACCGATCCATCGCGCAGCGAAAGTAGAAAAATGGCGTTGCCACCATTGAAGGCAATGAATCTGCCATCCGGCGACCAGTCCAACTCGCCTCGTTTGGGAGAAACGCCACGTGTATCGAGCTTTTGCTCTGATCCACCAGCCGCCGGTACGGTGAAAAATGCGACGTCCTGATCATTCCACCGCGAGAATGCAATCCTCTTTCCATCGGGAGACCACACAGGGCCACGGTCATGCGTGTTGCTGGTTAGTTGCGTCTGGCTATCGCCGCCGATCTGCTTGACGAAGATTCCCGAATCCTGTGCCCGCATGCCCCATCGGGCGAATGCGATGCGCTTGCCGTCGGCCGAAAATGCCGGTTGCGCCGCATCTTCGTCCGTTCCGGTGAATGAGCGCATGCGGACAGTCGGCGCGACCGTATCCGCATGTGCCTCACGCGATTCCTTAATGTTCACTTTCATGCCTGCGCCTACGACTATTAGAAGTAGCGCAATTGCGCCGGCGATCGGACTTAACCATCGCCTTATTTGTTGGAACGTCCCGCGTTTTTCACTTTCACCGCACGAATTTGCCGCAGGTCCAGAGGCGTCCGGCACACTCGACGCCGCCGCGGCGGGGTTTGCCGATGCATGCGGCCCCGTTACAGTCGTCACCGCCTGCGCCGCCACGGATGCGGTCGTGGCGTCAATTCGCTCGACTTTCGCGATGAACCGGTAGCCTCGCCGCGGCAGCGTCTCCACGAAGCGCGGGCTGTCCGCCGAATCGCAGAGTGTCTCCCGCAACTTGTTCACTGCTGCGTTCAATCCGTGATCGAAGTCTACGAACGTGTCGCCCGGCCAGAGGCGCATGCGCAGCTCTTCGCGAGTGACTAGTTCCCCCGGTTTGCTCAGTAAGACCGCGAGAATGTCGAACGGTTGGCCAATCAGCCTTATACGCGTGCCGTCCTTGCGCACTTCGTGGGTGTGCAGGTCGACCGAAAAGGGTCCAAATTTGACGCGATCGTTTGCCGGGTCGTTCATTTCGCGGGCATCTCTGGAAATTTAGACTGTCAGCAGCCGCTAACAGTCTTGTCTCGCCCAGAGTGAGATACGCGCGACCGCGTTCCATTGTTCCTGTCTCGAGGAACGTAAACGCAATTATTTCAACGGCTTAATGAATGACCCGCAAAGGACCCGGAATGACTCGAAATGCACGCAACGCTGGATAGAGACTTGAGCCCTTTAACGGGCCGAAGCCGTGACCGTAGCGGGCGATCCATAGCGTTGTGTCGCCCAGCCCACCAAAGCGCCGACGATGCTCCCAGGGAGAATGATCTCGAAATAGTAGCCGTGCTGCAGGTAGGCCACCAGGAATGCCAGCACGAACCCCACCGCCAGGCCGAAGAGAATTCCGAGGCCCAGGGAGTTCACCTTGCGCGCGAAGATGCCAGCGGCAACGCCTGCGATGATCCCCTTAATGGTCGAGCCGAAAATAATTCCGACAATCGTGGGCCGCACCGCAGGAGTAAACCATGCCGTTCCGCCGTCAATGGCGCCGAGCACGGCTCCGACCAAGAGTCCCAGCCATACCTTGTTCATTTGCTCCTCCAAGGTGCACGGTGAATCGCGCCCGCTGATTCTTTGTGAAGTGCGGGATACCGTTGCCCGCATTCTCGCTCGCTCTGTAGTTCTTTACAACGTGGGTTGGGATGCCTTTAAAACCGAAAGCGAACATCTCAATGCCGGCTATAAATTACAAACAAGGTTCGCATGAGCAAGTACATTGCTATCAGTAGGATAGCGGCCTGATAGCGATGATAGAAACGCGCAGTGCGTTCCAGGAGGTTTTCGTGGTGGGCGGAAACGGGTGCGCCGTCGAGAAAGCGCACGACGTCTTCGGCCAGATCGGCCACTTTGCCATAGCGGAGAGCGGGCTCGGGCGCCGCGGCCTTGTCGCAGATGGCTTGCAGCGCCCGATGAGTCCGCCCGGGATTTCGATTGGCCCCTAGCGTGGCGGTGAACTCGAGTAATCTTCCCAGCGAAAAAATATCGCTGCGTTCGTCCACCTCTGAAGATTTGCCTGACGCCTGCTCAGGCGACATGAATCCCGGTGTGCCCATCACTGTGCCATCTCGCGTGGCGGCGGTCTTGGGTTCCCCGGACTCGACGGCATTCGGCAAAGACCCAAACCCTGCCGTGGCCGCTGGAGAGTTTTCCGTGGAGCTGGTTGACAAGATCTTCGCAAGTCCCCAGTCCATGACCAGCACTTCGCCGAAGGCGCCGACCATGACGTTGGCCGGTTTCAAATCGCGGTGCAGGATGCCGCGCGAATGCGCGAACGAAACTGTGTCGCAGATTCGCAGAAAGAGCCGCAGGCGTTCCGGGAGGGAAGGCATTACCGAGAGAAACCGATCGAGGCGCGAGCCTTCGACAAATTTCATCACGTAAAACACGCGGCCGTCGGGCAGCGTTCCTGTGTCGTGTACGGGTACGATTCCCGGATGTTCGAGTCGCGCCAGAATGCGCGCTTCCTTGTTCAAGCGCTCCGCCAGCGTTCCGTCCGGATCGGCCAAATCCAGAATTTTGATGGCGACGCCGCGGTTGAGATGCTGGTCTTGTGCGAGATAGACGGCGCCCATACCGCCGCGCGCCAGGAATTCGCGGAGCGTGTAGCGCGTCGCGGAAAAATCGGGCAGTGCTTCGGCTTCCCGCAGTCTGGTGACAGCTTTGTCGCTGAGGAAGTCCATTACGCCTTCCCGCCAAAGAGCGACCTGGATTCGCGCGCGAACTCGTCATCGGTCGAGCAAAGGGCGCGTAACTCTTCCTTGGCAAGGCGGCGGAATTCGCGGCGGGCCCAGGCCAGTTGGTTGGTCACATGGCCTACGGAAAGTTGGTGAGTTTCCGCAAGTTGCGCATAGGAAGGAGGATCGTCGTCTGCCAGGTCGTATGCCTCAAACAGGTTGAAGGCGGACACTTTGCCGCCAGCGGCGCAAAATTCCCGGAATTTGCGTACCGCCGCCAGGAACAGGCTGCGGATCCACTCCTTCTCGAAAAACTGCTCGAACCGTTCCTCGGATGGAATTGACGCGGGATCAATGGCCTGGGCGCGCAGTTCGCCTTCGGCGGCGGAAAAATCGAGCGCCACGTGAACCGCATCGCCGCCGCGCTTCTGGCGACCAGCATGCTTGATCTCGTTCAATACGAAGCTGTCAGCGCACAGGCGGATGTAGGTTCGCAAGCGACTCTTCTTCGGTTCGAATCCTGAAAGCAGGTCGCGTTCAAGGAGTTCCGCGAAGAATCCTTGAGTCAGATCCTGCGCTTCTTCGGGTGACTTGGAAAATTTCAGGCGAACGTATTTGTAGACCGGCTTCCAGTACGCCGCAAATAGAACGTCAAGAGCGCGAGCGCGCTCCGCTGAATCATCGCTGCGCGCAGCAGCGACAACCGACCAGCGCGTGGCGGGAAAATTGCCCCCGCCTGCCCGAATGGTTTCGTCTGGAGTCATAAGTCCCGATGAAACGAAAAATAACCGGATGCGAGTCTACGCAGGCGAAATGCCACGAATCAAGCAGAGGCGGGCGGCTTTCCAGGGTGGGATCAATTCCTAAGCCGATGCCGATCATAGCGCCCGAAAGGCCGTCGGGCAGACGCGCGGGCGCGCTATGCCCTCATCCAAGCATACGGATGAGCGGCGGCGATTGTTACGGCTGGGTTCCGAGCGGAAGACAATGAAAACAAACCGGGCGCCCCAAGACATGGGACGCCCGGGTGATGCACCGCGTGAGATGCGGTGGGTTAGAAGGTGAATTTGACGCCGATGCGGATCGCGCGACCGGCCTGATAGCGGTTCGGCTGGGCGTACTGGCTGTTAACCGTTTGCGGTCCGCCCCCGTTGGAAATCGCCGCATTCATCAAGGCTGCAGGGTCATAAGGATGCATTGCGGCGGCGTAAAATGACGTACCGTCAACCAACGAGAAACCTCCCGGACCAATGAAGTTCTGTGCTGTATTGCTGTCGATCTGCTCGCCGACGGCGGTCACCGCGCGCTGGTTGAGCAGGTTGGAAATGATGCCTTCAAAGCTGAGGGATTTGGATTCGCTGAGCTTGAAGGTCTGGGTCACGTTGAAGTCTGTCTGGTTGAACCACGGCGTCCGCTTCAGGCGCGGATTGCTGACCGTCATAGTGCCGGTTGTGGGGTCCTGGGTCACGTCAACCCACTGGTCGATGTTCCACGGATAGGTCGGGAAGCCACCGGGAAAAGCGAAGCCAACATCTTCATACGAGCTCTCCGGCGTGCCCTGGTACGCGACTTGGAAGATACCGAACTGCGTGGTGAATCTTCAGGAAGCGACTACAAAAAACGGGACTTAACCAGACCTAGGAAGGGTGGATGAGGGAATTTTGCAGGAAAAGCCCGTCGCTACTTGCCAGCGCGGTCTGCCAGCATGCGTGCTCGCTTCCGTGCCACGTCCACATACTTGGGATCATCTGCGATTTGCTCGAGTAATGGTACCAGCCGCTTCGGCTCAGGCAGCAGCCCGCGGTTCAAGTCCGACTCGAATTGCAGCAGAGCGTCGTAAATCCCCAGCCGGTCGTAGCGCATCCTGCGCGTAATCAGTTCGTAGTGTTCCTGCTGCCGCGCCAGCCCTTCAAAAATCTGTAGCAGCTGCGCCGCCGCCGGGTTCAGCGTGTAGTTAAACTTGGTTTCATGTGCCGCGCCGCCTTGTTCCCAGCGAAATGTCTTTTCTCCCAAGTTGGCGATTTTGCGGTGAACGTCCAGATCCTGTCCCTGAAAGTTGCGAAGCTGCGCGGTCAGCCCGAAGATTTTCGACCGAATCGCGTCGCCCACTTCAAATGGGGCGGATCCGGGATCGTCATCCATCTGACGAATCTCGTAAGTGGCGGATTTCGCGTCGTCCCAAATGCACAGCTCGATGTACTCCGGCGAACTGCCCTGGAAAACGCGCCGGAACGTCACTTTAGCGGTTTGCGAGGAAAACGCCGGCGCAGTGGAAGCAGCCGCCCGCGCTTGCGCTGACGCCATGGCCACACCGCACCCAAGCATTACCACTAGCCCAAACGCAGCGACGAACTTCTTCATTCTCATTGTGATGGCAGAGCCTGCCGCGCGGTTTGCACCCGGGAGGAATTTTGTGGCCGCGAAGGCAATGCAGCTTGCGGTGCTCGCGCGATTGGCGTGCGCGCAATGCGAACGCGGCTCGCCGCTTCCAACGGTACCGCGAACCGAGTGCGAAATTGTTCGTTCTGCAAGTGGCACAACGCGACCGCCAGCGCGTCCGCAGCATCCGCCGGCTCCGGAATTTCCACCAAGCCCAGCACCGATCGCACCATCAGCTGCAATTGCCGCTTGTCCGCGTGCCCATAGCCCGCGACGGATGCCTTAATCAGTCGCGGCGCATAGCTGTGGACTACCACGCCGTGCTGTGCAGCCGCCAGCAACACTACGCCGCGCACTTCCGCTAGCCGCAAAGCCGTTCTCACATTCAACGCGGAAAATATGGACTCCACTGCCAGCGCATCCGGAGAAAATTCCCGCAACAGTCCGCAGATCAGCGAATGCACTGCTTCCAGCGCGGCTCCCGCCGATTCCTTGCGAATTTTGTCCGCCACTTTCAGCGCACCATAGCGCAGCGAGCGGCACTTTCGGCCGTCTGATTCCACCACGCCATACCCGGTCGGTCCTGCAGCTGCCGGGTCGACTCCAAGCACGCGTATGCGGCGCGGACTGCTGGATGCAGACATGACCACCAGTCTAAGTCGTGCCCGCAGCAGATTCAATGCGAGTTAGCAAGAAAGAGAAAACGAATCACCAAAGAAACGAGCTCTACGCGGGGCCGGCTTAATTCGCACCGACAGCCGCCTGAATCTCGCTCTCGTCTATATCGAAGTTCGCGTATACGTGCTGCACGTCGTCGTGTTCTTCCAGCGCTTCGATCAGCCGGAGCATCTGCTTGGCCTGGTCTCCGGTCAGCTTCACGTAATTTTGCGGTACCATGGCGATTTCCGCGCTTGCCGGAGTAATCCCCGCCTTGCTGAGCGCTTCTTTCACGCCTTCCAGCGCTTCCGGCGGCGTCACTACGTACCAGCTCGACCCATCGTCTTTTAGATCCTCCGCGCCCGCCTCCAGCACCAGGTCCATCAGCTTGTCTTCGCTGGCCGCATCCTTGGGAATGCTGATTTCACCTTTACGGTGAAACATCCAGCCCACCGCGCCCGCCTCGGCCAGGTTGCCGTTGTTCTTGCCCATCAGGTGGCGCATTTCGCCGACCGCGCGATTGCGGTTCGTGGTGACGACTTGAATCAAAACGCCCACGCCACCCGGCCCGTATCCTTCAAACGTCACTTCGTCATACTGCTCGCCTTCGAGCTGCCCGGTGCCGCGCAGAATCGCGCGCTCAATGTTGTCGTTGGGCATGTTTTCGTTTTTCGCCGCCAGGATGGCAGTGCGCAAACGGGGATTCGAGTTGGGATCGCCGCCGCCAATGCGCGCCGCAATCGTCAATTCGCGGATCAGCCGCGTAAACACGCGCCCCCGTTTGGCGTCGGTGGCCGCCTTCTTGTGTTTAATCGTGGCCCACTTTGAATGCCCGGACATGACACTTCCTTCGTGTGGCGAATTTCGTTATGCCCCGCATGGCGGGGATGTCTGCGGAGAACTGCTGCGAGCCGCTACCCCTGAGAGGCGCGGACTAAAACCTTCCAGCTCAGGGTTTGTAAGTACAAATCCTGAAACCCTTTCAAGTCTAGCATAGCCCTCCGAGCCTCTGAAACACGGTTATACTCGAAAACGCACTGGCGCGGCCATGCCCTTCCGCGCTCAAAACCATTTGGCTTCGTTTGTGTTGTCAGCCTGATTGCGATACATGCCGCAAGAGCGCTTCAGAGTTTTGGCCATAGCGTCCCATCCCGTGCAATACATGGCTCCGCTTTTTCGACGGATGGCCAAGGAACCAGCTTTGGATCTGCAAGTCGCCTATTGCTCTTTACGCGGAGCCGCCGTCGGCTACGACCCCGATTTTCAAGCATCCCTACAGTGGGATGTCCCCCTGCTCGATGGTTACCGCTGGATCGAGGTGACAAACAAAGGCTCCGGCGAGGACTCCTTCTGGGGGTTAAACAATCCCGGCCTACGCGAACTGATTCGCAACGACAAGTTTGATGCTGTCCTTTGCTATGTGGGTTATGTGCGCGCCTCTTTTTGGATCGCCCGCCGCGCCGCTCGTTCAAGGCGCGCGGCGTTCCTGTTTGGTACGGATGCACATTCCTTGGCGCCGCGCGACGCGAAGCGCTGGAAAATTTGGCTCAAGCGCGAACTGTGGCCGCTTCTGTTCCGGCAAGCCGACCACATTTTCGTCCCCTCCACGGGAACGTTGGAACTCTTGAAGAGCCTAGGAATTCAGGCCGATCGCATCACACTCACGCCGTATGCCGTGGACAACGATTGGTGGAAAGCGCAATCCGCCCAGGTAGACCGCGACGCTGTGCGAGCCCGGTGGGGAGTCGGGACGAATCAACCCCTCCTACTCTTCTGCGCCAAGCTGCAGCCATGGAAACGTCCACTCGATTTGTTACGAGCATTTCAGCAAGCCGCTCTTCCCGATGCCCTGCTCATTTACGCAGGCGATGGGTCGCAGGGAAAGCAATTAGAGGAAGAGGCTAGGCGAATGCGAATTCAGGACCGCGTGAAATTTCTCGGCTTTGTAAACCAGTCTCAGCTCCCTGCTCTTTATACGGCCGCTGACTTGATGGTTCTTCCGTCGGAATACGAACCATTCGCGGTGGTGGTTAATGAAGCGATGTGCTGCCGTTGCCCCGCGATTGTGAGCGATCAGGTCGGTGCTGGTCGCGACTTGGTAGCCCCGGTCCGTCCGGAATTTGTTTTTCCCATGGGCGACGTCGAAGCGCTTTCAAAGACACTGCAACTCGCTTTTGCCGACCGCGATAAGTTGCGCGAAACGGCTCGCCGCGGCTATGAACACGTCGAAACCCATTCCCCGCAAAAAACCATAGCGGCAACGGTTGAAGCCGTTGCCAAGGCGTCCGCGCGCGTCCGTCACCGGAGCCACGGAGCATGAATTGCGCTGATCGCCATTTCTCGCGACGCCAGGAGCGCTCGAATTGCGCATAGCTCTTGTTACCCCTTTCTCTCCCGATATTGGCGGCGGTTCGGCGCAGTTGCGCTGCCATTTGCGCGATCTTCCGGAGCTGGACGTCGAGTGGCATTACCTGGCAACGAAGCCTGCAGCCGCTTCGCACCAGAAATGGAAGTGGCTTGGTGGTCGACTCTCGTTCGGCGACCTGATCGGCGATTTGAGCGCGCGAACCGGATTCCTGCCGGGATCGAAGTCGTGCGCGCGCCAGGTGGTCGAGCAAATCCAGGCTGATTTGTACTGGGTCGTCGGCCACTACGAGGGGATTTGCATGGCCGCCGAGTTGTGCGATCAGGGCAAGCCCGTTCATCTGACCGTTCACGACGATCCGTTTGGCACGTGGCAACGTTCGCGCCGTTATCGCTGGTTCCAGCCCCTGTTGAACGCGACGTTTCCCAAGCTCTTGCGACACGCAAGATCCATTGACGTCACTAGTTGGGGGATGCGCAATCTGTATCGCCAAAAATATGGCGTGAACTGTTTTTCGCTCTATCTTCACGTGCCGGCGCTTCCGCAACTCCAGATCGCGCCGGATCCAAACCGACTGACGGTTGGCCATATCGGCACGCTGTACAGCCTCGAGCCGTTTCTGCGATTCTTCAATGCCTGCAAGCAAGTCGCGGCTGAAGAAAAGCGTCGGCTGCGTGTGGTTTGCATCGGCTCCTCGCCGGAGTTAGATGGCCTCGCCAAGGGAAATCCCGAAATCTTTGAATCATATGGTGACTTGAGCGAAGGCGCAGCCGTTCCCCTCCTGGCCGCTTGCGATCTGCTTTACGTGATGTACCCGCCCGGAGGCAAATACGAGCTGTTTCGCCGCACCAGTCTTCCCATCAAACTTGCCACTTATGTGCAGGCGCAGCGCCCGGTTTTTACGCACTCGCCGACGGACAGCGGATTGGCGCGGATCGTCGGCCCAGCGGGAGTTGGCTGTGTTTGCTCTAGCGAAGAGGAAAATGGCATCGCCTCGAAAGTCCGTGACATCGTCCATTGCGCCGTTCCTCGCGAATCGTTCGAAGCACTTCGTCAGGAGTTGATGGGGTTGCGCCAAGTGGAGCAACTCCGCGCGGCGTTGTGTGGCGAACGTTGGCAGGAGTTTCCGGAGAACAATTTTCGCTCCTGAGCTGCCGTCGGGCGAACGCGCAGTGGCATCACCACTTTGCGCGTGCTAGCCTCATTTGGGGCGCCCGCGAAGATTCAAACCGCAACTTTACCGTGCTGAGATTTTTTCCATTTCCTGGGTCTGGCCAGCGACGCAGCAAGTCGCTCACTACCGCTGTGCTCCTGCTTGGCGGGATTCTCGGAGCTTATCTCACTTCGCAGTTGGTGTTGCAGGATGACCGGAAGGGCCTTGCGCTGATCGCGCTCGGTTTTGCCGGCTTGGCTTTCGCCCTCAAGATTTTGAACAACTGGCGCCAGGGCTTGTACCTCTTTTTTGGCTGGCTGTTTTTCGAAGATTTCGCCCGCAAATACCTGGGCAACAACATGGTGATTTATTTCGCCAAGGATTTTCTGGTCATCCTCGTCTACCTCTCCTTTTGGGCCGCTCGCCGGCGCAGAAAAGATATTGCCACGTTTAAACCCCCATTCTTGGTGCCATTGTTGATCATGGTCTGGTTTGCGGTAGGCCAGGTTTTCAATCCGGGTTCGCCCAGCATTTTCTATGGTCTACTCGGACTCAAAATCTATTTCCTCTACGTTCCGTTGATGTATCTCGGCTACGCCCTGATCGATTCTGAATTAGAGCTGCGCCGCTTTTTCATGCTCAACGCAGCGCTGTTGTTCATTGTCGGCGGTCTGGGAATCGCGCAATCCATTATTGGGCCAACATTTCTGAATCCCGGAACGCTACAGGAAGAAATTCGTGAGCTCAGCACACTCTATCGGATGTCACCGATAACTGGCCAGATGGCTTATCGCCCTACCTCTCTTTTTGTCAGCACTGGCCGCTTCCAGAATCTCATCATCGCCAGTTGGATGATCATTGTTGGATTTGGCGGCTATCTGCTTTTACGCAGCAAGAAAGGACGCCCCATCGCGTTTACAGCAATTGGCGTGCTCGCCGGAGCGGCAGTTATGAGCACTTCGCGCGGCGTGGTGATGTGGTGTGGCGGCAGCACGTTGGTCATCGTGGCCGCTTTTCTATGGGGCGCTCCGTGGAAGCAGAGGGAGGTCGCAAGGGTTTTCCGTTCCGTTCAGCGTGTCGCGCTGCTGGGCGGCTTGATGATCCTGCTTCTGGCGGTAATTTTTCCCGAGGAAGTAGGCTCGCGTTTTGCAATCTATAGCGAAACGCTCAGCCCTTACAGCTCGGCCAGCGAGCTTGCGTTTCGCACCCGTGATTATCCGCTGAAAAATTTTCTCGCTGCCTTCAACACGCCGCGCTGGCCCTACGGGTATGGGACCGGGACGTCTTCGTTGGGCATCCAGTACGTGGCGCGCATTTTTCATGCGCCGAGTACAGGTGTTGCCGTGGAAAACGGCTACGGACAGCTGGTAATCGAGATGGGTATTCTCGGCTTGCTGCTGTGGATTCTTCTGGGTGTTTCAATATGTGCTTCCGCGTGGAAGGTCGTAAAAAGACTGCGCGGGTCGCCATGGTTTCCGCTGGCTTTCGTGATTTTCTGGTTTGCCTTTATGGTGTTTTTCCCCATCGGCTACAACACCCTGTCGTTTTACCAGGATTTCTTGGTCAACACTTATCTTTGGCTGCTGCTCGGGATCCTTTTCCGTCTACCGCAGCTCGCCCTTTCGGCCCAGTTTTCGCTGGGTACTTCGCGGGCGTTCGCGCCCCAGGAAGCCGTCGCCACACCCACAAGTCCGTTGCCCGAAACTTCCGTCACCTGAATTCCCGCCCTTAAATCGGCGCCTCCCGTGTGTGCGGCGTTAAACTGTTGAGCCAACGTG
>DASSYL010000401.1:0-3290 GCA_035703315.1 Candidatus Acidiferrum sp.
GGAGGCGGCGATAGATGCGGCCGGCTACGCCGGCGGCGAGCGGGCCCTTGATGCGGGAGCTGTTGCCGCGAATCAAAACAGCGAGAGCGATTTTCGGGTGCGCTTCGTCGGCATAAGTCAGAAACCATCCGACGTGGGAAATCTGATCGGAGCAAGTGCCGGTTTTTCCGGCGGGCATTTCATCGCCGCCCGCATCGTAGCTACGCTTGCCGGTGCCGTAGAGAACCGCGGCGAGCATGCCTTCGCGAAGCTCGGGAAGGAGAGGGCCGATGTTGAGTTCGCGCTTGATGCGGGGAACGAAGGCGGAAAGATCTGCGCCGGCTTCCGGATATTGCAGATAGTAGAGTGTGCCGCCATTGGCGAACGCCGCGGCAAGTGAAGCCATCTGAAACGGCGTGATCTGAATGCCTTCCCCGAAGCTGGACATGCGGCCGACGCCGCCCTTGGCGGGAGGCGCCATCGGAAATGATCCGGGATGCTCGTCCTGCAGGTTGTAACCGGCAAGTTCGCCAAGGCCGAGCAAGCGGCCGTAGCGTGAAACAGTGTCGAAACCCATGCGGCGGCCGAGCTCTTCAAAAAATTCGTTGTTGGAGTGAGCCATGGCGTCGGTCAAATTCATATACTTACGGCGACCCACTTTGAGCATGGTGTCGCGAGTAATGAGGCTTTCCTCGAGAGCCGCGAGTGCGATGGTGGGCTTGATGGTGGAGCAAGGAATGGCGCCATCGGAATAGGCTAGTTTCTGATTGACGACGGTAAGAATGCGACCGGTGTTGGGATCGACGGCGACCACGGAACCGTTGTAACGGCCAAGAGCTTCGATGGCGGCTGCACGGACGATGGGATCGTCAAAAGTCGCGATGTCGCCGATCGTGGGATCAACTCCCTTTTCTGGACGGACGTAACGATGGCGGCTGCGCGAAGTACGCGTGGGTTTGGCGGCAGGCTTAGCGGCTGGCTTGGCAGCAGGTGCAGCTTCGGTCGGAAGCGGACAAGCGGTACACGCGGCGAGGAACAGAGTGAGTGCGATTTTTCCGAGCCGGGTGTGTTGTGTCATGTGCCGCTGCTTCCCTTATCAAGAATCTCAAAGCCGACGAGTCGCGATTCGAGACCTTCGCGGACTTCGATAGCTTGCTAATGCACCCGGCCAGCCAAACGAAGGCGACACAAAACAATGGACTTAGGTGCCACACTGGGAAAGCCGACGTTTCTGTATGAAACACAGCTTCTCAGTGTGAGACGTAGTTTACGGAAATTTGGTTTGCAGAAGCAATAGCGAAAGCGGGCTAGTACGAATTATGTGCTTTGTTTTCATACTGGACGGACGGACAGCCCGGCAGAGCGCACGCGTGGGCGGGCGAGTCCGGCTCGGAAAAAGGAGAAGTGCGCGGGTTGTCGCGCACCCTCACCAGACACTCGCTACCACGAAACAGGGTTACTTGCTCCGAGACTGGGCGAGCGTGTCTTTGACTTCGCGCGGGGTTGTGGAGACGACAATGCATTGCTGCGCCTAGTCGTTGACTCGGGGACGCGAAGAATAAGCTTGTCCTAGCTGATGCGAAACTGAGCCACGTCAACGATGGGCAGCGGGGCGTGACGGCTGTCAGCAAAGGACGAAAACTGCGCTAGTTACTCACCGCGCGAGGAGTACGCAAGTAAGCCAAAACGAAGAGGACGCAGAGCAACAGGTCGATCGCGGCGAACGTCAAGTCGCTGGGGCTGGTGCGTTTTTGTGAAACCAGAAGGATGACCGGTATGGAGTAAACGAGTTTTTCGAGAATTGCAGCAATCATCAGCGGTCGGAAACGGATGGGATCGCCGGCAATAACGAGGAAAGCGAATTGCCAGACAAGTGCGACGCCGACGAAACCATAATAGAACGCAGGATGCGTGATGGGCGGCGGATCTTTTTTGCCGATGAGGTCGAAGATGAAATACAGCGGCGTAATGATGAGAAAGCCCCAGATGCCAGCGATGCGGAAGACGATTTTTGCGAATTTCATAGTACGCATTTTAACCCCAGCGAGTTGAGTTTCGCAGAGGGCCAATGTGGACCACAAAAGTTGAGGGCCTCGAAACGAAACAACCGGGGCGGCTCCGATTTGATGTTTCAGGGAACGAGATGCAGGAAGGGAGTATCCTTGGCAAGCTTTGCGATGGTTACAATTCGCGGATCAAAATCCTATCCGGAGTAGCTTCGCCATGTCTCTCGATCGACGCTTTCGTGTTGCGCGCCTTCTGAGCACGATCCTGTTTGCGCTGTTCGCTTCAACCGCCATTGCAGCGCCTCAGGCAACTACGCCGGGGTTCGCGGTCAGCTTTGCAAAAGAACGCAGCGCACAGCCGGTCGACGGCCGGATTCTGCTGCTTCTCTCGACCGATGGAAGCGCCGAGCCGCGGATGCAGATAAGCATTTCTTACAAAACGCAGATGGTGTTTGGACTGGACGTCGAACAGTTCGAACCCGGCAAAGCGGTGACGGTAGATGACGCGGCTTTCGGTTACCCCATTCGCTATTTGCGCGATGTGCCGCCCGGCGAATATTTTGTGCAGGCGGTGCTAAACCGCTACGAAACATTTCATCGCAGCGACGGCCATACGGTGAAGCTGCATATGGATCAGGGCGAAGGCCAGCATTGGAATATTTCGCCCGGCAATTTCTACAGCAAACCACAGAAAATCACGCTCGGCGCGAATGCGCGGCCAATCGGTATTGTAATGGACCATGAAATTCCGCCGATCGAACCGCCGAAGGACACCAAATACATCCGCCACATCAGGGTTCAGAGCCAGCTCTTGACCAAATTCTGGGGACGGCCAATGTTTCTGAGCGCCAACGTGCTGGTGCCCGAAGGTTTTGACGAGCATCCCAATGCCCGCTTTCCGCTGGCCATTTCTGAAGATCACTTCAACCATGACTTCGAAGGGTTCCGTACCGAGCCGCCCGATCCGGACCTGAAACCGGACTACAGCGAACGGTTTCACATTTCAGGTTACAACCGCATCCAGCAGGAAGAGGCTTACAAACTATATCAACAGTGGAAGGCTCCGAATCTTCCGCGCTATCTCGTCGCGCAGATCAACCACGCGAATCCTTATTACGATGACTCCTATGCGGTGGACTCGGCGAACCTAGGGCCGTACGGCGCGGCGATCGAAACAGAGCTGATTCCGGCGCTCGAGAAACAATTTCGAGCGATCGGCCAGGGATGGGCGCGTTTTGTCTGGGGTGGCTCGACCGGTGGCTGGGAGTCGATGGCCGTACAGATGTTTTACCCGGATCACTACAA
>DASSYL010000080.1:0-3007 GCA_035703315.1 Candidatus Acidiferrum sp.
CACTCCAGCAATATCCTTATTTGGGAGAAATTGAGCCATCGCAAGCGCGCGGGGCTAAACACAGCTCCCATGGCTGCATCCGACAAGGAAAGTGTGGTGGCCACGGAAGTTTTTGCCGAAGAAATCGCGACCCGATCCAAGTAAAGAATCATGGAGGAAAAAATACGGCAGCCAGAACGACTAGCCTCTTGAAAGTTAGGTTCGAATTGTGTTGCGCGCTCAAACGTTTCCGGCTTCAGTCCTCTCTTGTGCAACCACGGCAAGCGCTTTGCCTACGTTTTGACGTAAACCGTTTTGGTGTTTGTGAACGCATCTTTCACCGTCGGCCCGATGGAAAAGGCACCTTGTCCAGAATCTTTCACGCCCCCGAACGGGACGTGGGCTTGACTCGCTGTACCGTGGTTGATGTGCGCCATGCCGCATTCCACACGTCGCAAGAATTCGCGCACCACGTGTTGATTTCGCGTAAACAGCGATGCAGCCAGGCCATAGCGGGTGGCGTTGGCCCTTCGAAAGGCCTCGTCGGCGTCACGCACACGAATCACAGGCAAAACCGGGCCGAAGATTTCCTCGAGGGCAAGTGGAGAGTCCGGCGCAACATGATCAAAGAGTGTGGCCGCGTAGAAATAGCCCTCCTGCTCCGCATCTTTGACCAGTGATTGTCCACCCACAACGAGCTTCGCCCCTCCCTCTTTTCCAATGCTCACGTAGCGCGCCACTGTTTCCATCTGTTCGCGGCTGATGAGCGGGCCCATCGTGGTAGCCGGGTCCAGACCATTGCCAATTCGAACGTTGAGAATGCGGAGCCGCAACCGTACGACTAGATCGTCGGCAAGCGATTCTTCAACCAGCACACGGCTCAGTGCGGTGCACCTCTGCCCGCTACACAAAAAGGCCGCTGCCACGATCTCGCGAGCAGCTTCATCGAGATCGTCACACTCGAGCACAATCGCCGGGTTTTTTCCCCCGAGTTCCAACTGCACCTTGGCCATCCTTCGCGCCGCGCACTCGTTGATCCGAGCGCCCACAGCCGTGGAACCGGTGAAACTGATGCCACGAACTCGCGGGTCGGATATCAGGCGATCCCCAAGAGTGCTGCCGGTGCCGATGATCAGGTTCAAAACTCCCGCCGGCAAGCCCGCTTTCTCAGCCACTTTGGTGATCTGCACGGCGGACCACGGCGTCAACGAAGCAGGCTTCAATACCACGGTATTGCCACAGGCCAGCGCGGGCACAATTTTGCGCACCGGAGCAACCACCGGAAAATTCCAAGGGGTGATCGCGGCCACGACTCCCAGAGGTTCTAGAATCGTGTAGCAATTAAAACCTGCCCGTTCGCTGGGGAAGGTATTTCCGCACAATCGCAGTGCTTCTCCCGCGGAAAAACTGGCTTCGGCGGAAGCCCGCGCAATTTCGCCGGTGGATTCCTGAAGCGCTTTGCCTTGCTCGAGCGTGACGATTCTTGCGAGCTCGCTCTGCGAATCCGCGAGCAACTGGGAGAATCGCACCAAAATTGCGGCTCGTTGCGGAGCCGGAGTGTCCGCCCAATTTTCGCGAGCTTTTTGCGCTGCGGCGAGAGCGAGATCTACATCCACTTCCGTGGAACACGGAAATTCCCCAAGTACTTCCGTTGGGCGGGCGGGGTTGCGGGTCTGGTAGTAACTCCCGCTTTCGGGCGGCGTCCAGTGTCCCGCAATATAGTTGAGGTGACGGTCCATATCAGAGACTCTGCTCGAGAACCCCGGCGAGTTCCTCCCTTGTGGTTGCGCGAGGATTCACGGCCACATTGCCGCTCTTCATGGCTTCATCCACCACGCGCCGGATATCGCTGCTCCGCAAACCACACTGCGCGAGCCCGCTAGGAATGCCGATATCCACAGAAAGTTTCTCGACGGCCTCCACGCCACGAAGCGCGGCTTCCGCAAGCGAAAGTTCGCGCGTGCTCACGCCAAGAGCTTCGGCAACTCTCGCGAAGCGCTCCGGAGCGGCCGTATGATTGAAACGCATCACTCGCGGCAGCGTCACGGCAATTGCCAAACCGTGGGGAATGCGTAAGTCCCAACTTCCGAGCGGCATTGCCAGGGCGTGCGCCAGTCCGAGTCGCGTGGGGTTCATGGCGAGGCCGGCCATCGTGCTGCCGAGAAGCATGGCGTAACGCGACGGGCGGTTACTGCTCTCCAGCACAGCGCCGCGCAGATTGCCGCCAATGAGTTCCATTGCGCTATAGGCCAAGGCAGATGAAATCGGCTGGCAGGCTTTGTTGGTGTAGCACTCAATAGAGTGCGCCAGGGCATCCATGCCGGTTGCAGCCGTGAGCGCTGCCGGAAGATCAAGGGTTAGCTCGGGGTCGCAAATCGCAATCGTCGGATAAAGGTGAAAGCTGCCGATAGCGACCTTCAGCCCGGTATCGTCATTCGTAAAGACAGACCACAGGCTGACTTCGCTGCCGGTCCCTGCGGTCGTCGGTACGGCAATCACGGGCAAAGAACGATTCTTCACGCGATGGAGCCCGGTGTAGCTAAGCACGGAGCCAGGATTGGTGGCCAACATCGCCACCGCTTTGGCAGTATCCAGAGAACTTCCGCCGCCAAGCCCCACCACGACGCCAGCCCGACTGCGTATCAAGCGTTGTGTCGCTTCGACGATGAGTGCCGAGCCGGAGTCAGGTTTCACCTCATCATACACATCGCAGCCAATTCCTGCGTTTGAGAAAAGCGTCAGCACAGAATCGAGAAGTCCAGCCGAGCGAATTCCGGGATCTGTAACCAGGAACAACCGGTCGGCGCCAAACGAACGGACGCGTTCCGCGAGCGAACACACCACGCCGAAACCAAAGTGAATATCCGTGGGGACGGGAAAGAAATTAAAACTCTGAGCTGCGTTCCACGGGGTCACGCCGGAGTCTCCGCGAGGCCCGTCGTGTCCGCCGCGTTCGGGAACGCCAGGCCCAAGCTCTCGCCGGGCTCGGCCAGTTGCTCGACAATACTTGGCACGAGCGGGATGCCGA
>DASSYL010000262.1:0-11755 GCA_035703315.1 Candidatus Acidiferrum sp.
ACGACAAGTTTTCCTACACGTTCAGCAAAGAGGGCACCTACACTTATTTCTGCTCGATTCATCCGAAGATGACGGCGAAGGTCGTCGTCAAGTGACTATCTTGCTGGCGAACCCGTTCGATTTGCGCACGGCGCTGCTCGCGCGGCACGCGCAGCATGTCGTGCTGATTCATTTTCCTATCGCGCTGTACTTGGCGGGAGTTCTCCTGGATCTGGCCGGATGGTGGTTCGACCGAGAGAAATTTGGCCATGCGGCTTACTACAATTTCTCGCTTGCCGCGGTTTTTGCTCTGCCAGCCGTAGCGACCGGTCTCCTTGCGTGGCAGTGGCAGCTGGAAGGCCAGAAGTTGAAAGGCACTCTGCTGGAACACCTATTGGCGGGGCTGGCGGCGGCCGCGGCGATTTGTCTAACCTGGGTGGTTTACTATCGAGCGCGTCGCAGGAATAGGGCCTTGCGACCGAGCCGGTTCTTGCTGGAGGCCGTAGGCGTGCTCGCCGTGACCCTTGCCGGCCACTTGGGCGGATTTCTCAGCGGTGTGAATGGTCCAGGCTGAGCCCAACCACTGAAGGGCAGTCATTTTGCGCGCTGCGACAACTCATCCAACTTTGCGGTTGCGATGCCAACGTATTTGTCGGCTGCGCCGTAGTAGAACAGCCACCCATTTCCTCTCCGGGCCATGCCTTCGACAAAGACCACGTTGGGGACCTGCCCAACTTTTTCCCAGTCGCGTTCGGGCGCGAACACCGGCTCTTCGCTACGGTATAAAACCTTACGCGGATCGCGGCGATCAAAGACGGCGATTCCAGTCCGATAGACGAGGTTGTCGTCGGCACCGTTGTAGATCAAAACGATTCCTTGCGGCGTGAAGATGGGCGGCGGTCCAGGCTCCACGACGCGCGAATCAAATTTCCCTGGGCGCCGCGGCAATACAGGTGTCTCGGTTTCTTCGTGCCAATGCACGAGATCGGTCGAGCTGGACAGCCCCATCTGATCGGTTTTGTCGACTGCCGTTCCGAGCCAGTACATCCAATATTTTCCACCGAGTTTTTCCGGGACGATGGCGCCCGACTTGGTCCACGCGCGATTCCACTTGCCCTGATAGGCGGGCAGAATTACGCCGAGGCGTTTCCAATGGATCAAATCCCCGGACTCCGCCAGGCAAAGCTGTGCATCTTTTTTGTTGTAGCCGGTGTAGGTCAAGTAGTACGTATCGCCAATCTGCACCAGCCGCGGATCTTCGACTCCACCGTCCTTTTCATAATCCGCTTCCGGAACTAGAACAGGTTCGTTGCGGCGAGTGAAGTGAATCCCATCGACGCTCTCCGCGTAACCCAGGCGCGAAGTTCCGGCCGCATCCTGCGCGCGATAGAGCATCACGAATTTTCCGTCACGAATGATTACCGCAGGGTTGAAGGTTCCTGCGCTCTGCCAGCCATCACGCGTAGGCGACATGATGGGCGCATCGCTAATGCGCTTCCAATCTCCAAAAAGAGAGAATTGCGATTGCGCGCACAGCAGCGCGGCAAGGCCGAAGGTTCCCAGAAGAAAGCCTAAGCTAGCGAAAGTAGAACTACGGATGCAGCTGGCGCCGCGATTCGGATTCATCGCCACAGATTCTAACCAAAAAATGGCTGGCGGAGGGTTATCCCAGCGTGCCTTGCAAGACTTCGCGCAGGACATCCTGTTTCCGCGAGTCTAATTTGTTCCCGTGTGCAGTGAGGTAAAAGACGTCGATAGCCTTCTGGCCCTCAGTGTCGATCAACGCGACTTCGATATTGCAATCGAGCCGCGCTAGTGCCGAACCCATGTCATACAGCAGGCCGGCACGATCTTGCGTGACCACTTCAAGCAGCGTGCTGTGCGCCGAGGCTTCGTCGTCAAAACTGACTCGTGTGGTAACGGCGACTTTCGGCGGACGGGCGCGGCTGGCGGATTCGCGGCTTTGCAGCAGCGGTTCCAGAGCGGCCTTGCCGCCAAGAACATCGGTCAAACTTTTCTGAAAGCGTTCGACCTCGCTGGGGTTTAGCTCGAGCGTGCGATGCAAATCCGAAAAATGAAATGTGTCCAGCACCACGCCGGCGGCGTTGGCGAACGCATCGGCTTTGATGATGTTCATTCCCCAGGCCGCAAGCACTCCGGCAATTGTGGCAAACAAGCGAGGCCGGTCGGCAGTAAGCAAGGTAAGGGAAAATCCATGCCGCTCGGCTTTGAGTTCTGTTTGCAGCGGCGCGCTGCCGAGTTTTCTGTACAGCGCAAAGTGCGCGGCGATTTCGGCCGCCGAGTGGACTGCAAGGTATCGGCGCGGGAATCCTTCGAGAAATCGCTCGATCTCTGCGCGAGCGGCACCGCCCGTAGCCGCCTGGATTTGTGCAAGCAGGGACCCTTCATCGGACGCGTGCAAGCGGTCTGTATCGAGGCTGCGGCTTAAATGATTCGCCGTGGCCACAAAAAGCTGCCAGAGCATTTCGGCTTTCCACGGAGTCAGCGCTTCGGGGTTGACGGCGTGAATGTCTGCGTAGGTCAGCAGGCACAAGCGCTGAAGCCGTTCGAGCGTCGAGACCGTTGCCGCAAATCCGGAAACCGTTGACGGATCGAAAATGTCGCGCCGCTGCACCGTCGCTGACATATCGAGATGATGCTCGATCAGAAAGTGCACTTCCGCTTCCTCTTCTGAGGTCAGGCCGAGGCGCGAAGCGGTGCTCGCCAGCGACGTCAAGCTGCCCTGTACGTGATTTTCCACCGGCATGCCTTTGCCGGTGTCGTGCAGTAACATCGCAAAAACCAGCAAGTCTCGCCGCTCTTGCGTTTTCCAGAGTGCTGCCACCTGCTCGCCTCGAGCGTCGGGCGGGTCGGCCAGCGCCTGCAAATGTTCAATGGTGCGCAGCGAATGCTCGTCAACGGTGTACCGATGGTAAAAATCGCGCACTACCAACGAATCAATGGCACGAAATTCCGGCAAGACTTCCATCAGGATGCCCAGGCGTTGCATCGGCCGCAGCGCCATGCCCGGATAATCCGCCGCCAGAATTTCCTTCAAAGTGCTCCAGGTCATGACTTGATTGACGGCCTGCAATTCCGAATGCGAAAGCACGTAGGCAATGATTCGTTCCGCGTCGCGGCTCAACGGAGTGCCGGCGCGCGCCGCCTCCGTAAACAACGAATAGATAATCGCGCGGTCCGCCAGCGCCGCCTGGTTCAGAATTTCAAACTGGCCATTGCGAATGGCGAAGTGTGCGCCGCTCGGCGGAGGCTCCGTCCGCGCCACGCTCCGCGCCGCACTAAAAAACCGCTCCCGCAGCGAGAGCGGCATAGAGATTTTCTGGTCCAAATAACGCAGCAACTGGCGGTTCAGCGTGCGGGCATGGCGGAAATAAAGCCGCATCCACTCCGCGGCGTCGCGCTTGATGCCGTCGTGCGCAGCTAGCGAGCGGCTCGCTGCCTCTTCCTGCATTTCGTAGGTCAGCGTGTTGTCGTTCCGAGCGTTGGTGTAATGCAACAAACATCGAATCGCGCTCTGAAATTCCACGGCCTCCGCGGCAATTTCTTCATCCGCCGCGGAAGACCCGCGCAGGTCTGGCCGATCGCCCAGAATCTGCCGCAGCCAGAACGCGGCCTGATAGTCACGTAGTCCGCCTGGCGCCTCTTTGACGTTCGGTTCCAAATGAAAAATAGTGTTGCCGTAGCGGGCCAGCCGCTCCTTCGTCAGCCGGTGTAGCTGCGAAAACAGAAACGGTCGCGCCTGTTTTTCTGAAGGCGGCAGGATGCGCTTGTCCAGTTTGTCGAAGAGTGCCCGATCGCCGGCGAGAAACCTGCGGTCCAGCAACGCCAGGTGAAACTCCGCATTGTCGTCTTCAATTCGTTTGCACTCATCAATAGTGCGACCGGCGCTGCTCACGCGGAACCCGAGGTCCCACATGGTCCTGGAAAATTCTGAAATCAGCGGACGAAACTCTTCCTCGGATTTCTGATTCTCAAAGAGAAACAGAATGTCCAGGTCGGAATACGGGAACAGCATTTGACGGCCGTAACCGCCGAGCGCCAGCAACGAAAGCCCGTCTTCGGGGGTTTCGTGCACCTTCATCATGTTGTCGAACGTCTGGTGAATGGTGCCGTCGGCAAGTTCGCAAAGCTGGCGCAGCGTCTCTTTTGCGGTGGCGCCCGCGTCAAACCGCGCGCGAACCCGCTGCCGCTCCGCCTCTACCTGCGAAACGAGAACACTCATCGGTTTTGCTGGGCCTGGCATTTTCCTTGCATGAGGCTTTTCCGGAGCAGCGCCGGTTCGAGCGGCAGGGGACACAACCTAGAGCGCGCTTTCGCCGCGCTCTTCGTTGCGGATGCGGATCGCCTCGTCCACCCGCGATAGAAATATTTTACCGTCGCCAATCTTTCCTGTCTTGGCCGTCTTCAGGATGGTGTCCACAACGATGTTTACCAGCTTGTCGGGCAGCACCATCTCCAGTTTTATTTTGGGGAGCAGGTCCACGGTGTACTCACGTCCGCGGTATACCTCCGTGTGGCCCTTCTGGCGCCCGTGCCCGCGCACTTCCGTCACCGTCATGCCTTCTATGCCAACTTCGCGCAAAGCGTCTTTCACCGATTCAAACCGTGATGGCTGAATGATGGCTTCCAATTTCATCATGGATGTTCCGCTCCGCCCCCGCTGGCTCCGCCATTGTCGGTAGCGGCGGGTTTATCCCGCCGTCCTTGTGATCCCAGCACTCTCATGACTCAAGATAGTACGCTTCTTCGCCATGCTGTGTGATGTCCAGGCCTTCCACTTCGTGCTCTTCGCTGACACGGAAGCCGGTTACAAGGTCCGTAATCTTCAAAATCACGATGGTGCCAACCAGGGCGAACCCCCAGGCGAAAAGGACACCGATCAGCTGGTTGCCGACCTGGCCCCAGTGGCCGTCGCGCGCGCCAACCGCTTTGCCATCGCCAAAAACCGGGTTGACCACGGCTTGAGCAAAAATACCCGTGAACAACGCGCCGATCGTGCCACCCGCGCCGTGAACGCCAAACGCATCCAGCGCGTCATCATACCCGAATATGGCCTTGACCTTGGTCACCATCAGATAGCAGAACACGCCCGCAACAAGCCCAATCACCAGTGCAGGCATGGGCCTTACAAAACCCGCCGCAGGAGTGATCGCAACCAGACCGGCAACCGCTCCTGAAATTGCGCCAAGTGCGCTGGCCTTGCCATTCTTGAGCCACTCGGCTGCGCTCCAGCCAAATGCCGCTGCCGCCGCCCCAAAATGTGTCGCCACGAACGCGCTCGACGCCAATCCGCCCGCCGAAAGCGCGCTGCCCGCATTGAATCCAAACCAGCCTACCCACAACAGACAGGCGCCAATGAAGCTCAACACCAGGCTATGCGGCGGCATTGGTTGTTTGGGAAATCCGACGCGTTTGCCCATGTACAGCGCGCAGACCAGCGCCGAGACGCCCGACGTGATATGCACGACCGTGCCACCTGCAAAATCCAGGCACGGGAATTTGCCGCCAACGACGTTCAGCAGTCCGCCCTTGCCCCAAACCATGTGGGCGAGTGGAACGTACACTATGAAAAACCACAGTGTCATGAAAAGCACGGTTCCGCTGAATTTCATCCGTTCCGCCGTCGCGCCGGTAATCAATGCTGGCGTAATCACCGCGAACATGAGTTGGTACACCATGAACGTTAGTTGCGGAATCGTCGCGGAATAATCTGGATTGGGCGTCGTCCCGACCCCGCGCAAAAAGGCGTGCGAGAAGTCACCGATAAATTTTCCATCGCCGCCAAAGGCCAGGCTATAACCTACCAGCCCCCACAACACCGTAATCAACCCCATCATCGCGAAACTCTGCATCATGATGGCCAGGGTGTTTTTGCGACGAACCAGGCCACCGTAAAACAATGCCAAGCCCGGGCCGGTCATCATCAGCACCAGAGCGGCACTCGTCAGCATCCAGGCATTGTCGCCTGCCGACTGCGCAGCAGCTACCCGCTGGTCGAGCTGCGTGAGCTTGTCATTTAAATCCTTGGAAGGGTCGGGCGTGCTTGCTGCGGTAGGGGAACTGGCGGCTGGAGCTTGTGCTAGGAGGGGAACTCCTGTAACCAACAGACCCAGGAGCAAACAACAACACAAAACCGCACGCTTCATCACTCGCTCCACTCCAATGCCTTGGAATCGCATGTAAATTGCACTACCGGGGACGGCCCATCTGGCATGCGGCATTATACGCACCAGCGGTTGCGGTCGGACTCAGAAATTTTGATTGCCCTTATTGGTTTTTCCGATGCGAAGCCGGTTGGCCACGTCCTGCGCTTTCTCTTTTTATTTGGCTTACAAACCGATCTGCTTCCCGTGTCGGTTTGGGGATGCGTGTGCCGTCGCAAACAGAAAGCGTCAGCCGCAAAGCCGTTTGGAGAGAAACGCGATGTCCGGGCGAAATGTATATTGGCGCACAGTCCGTTAGCGTGCGTAACGCAGCGCCAATCGTCTCTCCGCCATCGCGAATTGGGCTCCAATCGCCTGGTTTGGAGCCAACGAGGCAGTGCTCTCCGATCAGCAAGCTCTTCGCGCAACCAATCGACGGCAGGTCAAGCACAATTCCCAAATGCGATGCTAGGCCCATCCGCCGGGGATGGGCGTAACCCTGTCCGTCGCAAAACAACAAATCCGGCACTTGCCGCAACTTCGCCAGCGCCGCCAGCAGCGCCGGAATCTCCCGAAAACTCAAAAAGCCCGGCACATAGGGAAACTCCAGCGGCACTTCCGCGTACGCCCGCTCCAGCTCCCGCATTTCCGGGTAGCTTAAAACCACCGCCGCGCCAATTGCCCGGTTTGCGTCGCGCAGCGCGTTCCATCGCGACGGCTTCCGGAACGCCTGCGAGCCCTTTAAAACAAACGCCGCGTCCAGCCCCGCCACGGTTCGAATCGCGCCCAACCGGTCGCTTCCTTCCCACTTTCCGCGCAGTTCCTCCTGAATCCCCCGTGCTTCGGCCGTAGTCACGTTCCATTTGTGCTCTACCGACAATCTCATGTGTCAACCAGGCTGCGCATACCCCGTCAAGAAACGGTTCCAGGGCTTCAGGGTTCAGGGCTTGTTTTACGAGCCCTGATGTGAGGAAGTTGTCTTACAAACCCTGGCCTGAAATCGTATAATGCCGCGTTACCCTAAATGGCCATGACCCAATACGCTCCCATCGAAATCAACGTACGCCACGAAGACGGCATTTATATTTTTGACGTTCATGGCCGCCTCACGATCGGCGAATCCAGCGACCAACTCACTACGGCCCTGCAATCCATTCTCAACGAGGCCGGCCGCAAAGTGATCATCGATCTCAATGGCGTCCCGCAGATTGACAGTACCGGCATATCCTCGCTGGTGCGCATTTCCGTTTCGCTCGCTCGCGAGGGCGGCGCGCTCCATCTAGTCTGCAAGGCCGGCCGCGTCCGCGACGCCCTCACCGTCACCCGCCTCATTGAAGCGATTCCCACGTTTGAAAGCTACGCCGCCGCCACGAAGTTCAACTAGACGCTGCTGCGGGCATTTTCCGTAAGACACTTTATAGCTAATATTAATCCGTGATATCGTGCCGCGTGTTTTCGCGCGTTGCTATCACCCGTTGCCTCCTTGCCTTCCTATTAGTCTTCGCCCTTCCACGGTGACATGCGCGCAATTTGCCAAGCTTGCTGACGCTGGGAAGGACTTGGCTCGCAAACTCAAGTCCAGAAAGCCGGTCTTGGTTGGCGTAACGGACTCTTACTCTCCCGATGGCGGATTTTCGCTTCAATCTCACTATCTGCGGCATTCGTGTCCGGGCGCTCCAGCTATATGGCAAGGACTACTATCGGGTGGCCGAGCACCAGTCATTCGATCGGGACCTGGCCAAAATTTCCCGAACGCCAGCCACAAGCTGGACGCCGGAGGCGATCCACCTCGCCGCTGCGTCGCTTGGCCCCAACATTATTGTCACCGGTACTCTCGAGTGCAGTGCGGGTCTCTGGCGGAGTAGTGGTGGAAACTGAATCCGTTGACATGCACATTTCCGAATTCCTGGATAGCCTATCGAGCTCGGCTCCGGGAAAGGACGACCACTCGGTGAACCATGCAGGCTTGAACGGAATCGGCATGCCTTCTTGCATTCATTGTCCGGATCCCTCATACAGTGACTTTCCCCGCGCAGGCAGAGTCCAGGGCGTTGCGCGCTTCCAGGTCGTCATTTCGGTCGACGGCCCTGCGGAGCGCCTCTATCCCATGAAATTGATTGGTTACGGCTTGGACGAAAATGCGTATAACGCGATAAAACAACGGACGATTAAACCGGCTAGAGACAAGAGGGTGTCGCCGTACCCTGCATTGTTCCAATCGAAGGTACTTTTCGCCTGTATTAGCCGCCAAGACTCGCTACGCCGAAGCGTGCCTATATCGATGGCAGCTCATGATCACTGAGAGGCTTTCTACCCTTTTACCCGCTCTTCTTCAGCTCCGCCAACACCAGCTTGGCCACTTCTTTCAGAGTCTCGAACACGCCTTGCCCCGTCACCGCCACGCCTTCCAGCACCGGCTCGCCTTTTTTCTGCAGTTGCTTTTTCAACTCTTCAACCGGCAGCACGTTCGGCAAGTCGCGCTTGTTCAGCTGCAGCACATAGGGAATCGTATCGAAGTTCAGATTGTGTTCTTTCAAGTGTTCGTACAGGTTTTCCTGCGTTTCAAAGTTCGCGTCCAGCCGCTCTTCCTGCGAATCCGCCACGAACACCACGCCATCTGCGCCCTTCAGAATCAGCTTGCGGCTGGCCTCATAAAACACCTGCCCAGGCACCGTATACAAGTGAAAGCGCGTTTTGAACCCGCGCACCGTCCCCAGATCCAGCGGCAAAAAGTCGAAAAACAGCGTCCGGTCCGTTTCCGTCGCCAGCGAAACCATTTTGCCTTTTTGATTCTGCCCCGTGTGGTCGTAGATCCACTGCAGGTTCGCGGTCTTTCCGCCCAGACCCGGACCGTAGTACACCAGCTTGCAGTTAATTTCGCGCGCAGGAAAATTGATGAAAGGCACTGTTCGTCGATCCGATCTCAAATCACCGCGTGAACTCGAAACCTTAGCATACGCCCGGCCCGCTGCCCAAATCAGTCACGGAACCGCGCACTGCTTCCAGCGAGCTCGAAGAATGGGTCAACTACGAATGCTGCACAAGTAGTCTCCGCGAGAATCCGCCCCGCCGCACGTCTATTTTTTCGCCACTGCTCCCGTCTGGTAACGATTCCAACCAGAACCGTAGCATCCGCCACGGGCGGCTCTTACCCCACCTTGGCCGAAAAATCGGTCAGCTCCATGAACGTTGAATCCACCTTCTCCACCAGTTTCCCGTTCTCCTCGCTCTTGCCCCGCACTTTCTGCCATTCCGGATCGTCCTGAAACGCCTTCCAGCTAGCGGTAGCCGCCTCCCGGTTCGGGTACTTCAAAATATAAATGAGAGTATTCGTCTTCTTCGGTTCATCCGTAGCCGTCCAGTACGCCACATTCTTCATTCCATGCCGCTCGAACAGCTTTGTCGTGTGCTCCCGGAACCGCTTCAACAGCTCCGGCAACTTCCCGTCCGCCGCCGTATACACCCGCAGCTCATACACTGCTCCCTCAGCCGGCGCCGCGCTCAGCTCGTTAGCGCCCATCAGGTCCGCCGCCAATCCCGGCAACACACCCGCCAGGCCGATCCCTTTCACCACCGTTCTTCTCTCCATCTGCGTTTCTCCGTTTGCTTTCATCGTTTGCCCTGCGAAACTTCCCGACAGCCCGCCTTGCCACGACATCATCGCACTTTTCCCCTTGCCATTTCCCTTCATATGCTGCCGGCGTCCTCCGGGTCGATCTTGCGGGCAGCTAACACCGAACTCCAATTCCAAATACGTACTCGTGATACACCGCCATTTTTTCCCAGTGTGCGATTTCGAATCTTCCCGCGAATTTCCCTTGTAACGCTTCTATTGGTCGCGGATAAGAGCCCCGATCTAGCTTCCATAACGCGAGTCCCGCCCAGCGTTTTCTATTCAAGACTGCGTCGAACAAGACCATGTGCCCTCCCGGCCGTAGTATCCGCCGACTCTCGTCGAGTGCTCGGTCCAATTGCGAATCTGTCAAATGGTGCGTCACCGACTTGCAGATCACCATATCGGCGCATCCGTCGCGGATCGGCATGGAGGTCGCATCTCCCAAAATCGCTAATCCCCCCGCAACCTTTGAGCGAAACCCTTCGAGCTTGGGCATCTCCACGTCCAGGCAAATGTATCGGCACTCCGGTGCCAGCAGATTCCGCACCGTCCCGGTTCCGCCTCCGATATCCACTATCACTTTCGGATTCAGCGGCACCAATCCTTGCGAAAGACACTCCAACACCTTCTTGTTTCCAGCCACCGTCTGAATCCGGTCATAGACCCACGGATGTGCCGCAAATTTGTGCAACGCTTCTGTCAGCATGTCATTGCTTTCGTCTCGCCGCGGCGATCAGGGACGACCCGAATGGCAGCACCATTCGAGCTTGGATCAGTCTTGCCTCTTGCCGGAGCACAAACGTGAGAAATCCGTTCAGCACCGGTACGATTCGCAACTCCTTCAGAGTTAACGAGAGGTCCGACTCGGCCGAAAGGGTTTTGCCTCGTCTCCTCAACGAACCAATCCGACGCACCAGCCACATCAGCGGGTACACACTCGCCATGAACGGCGAAAGGAACTCCACTTCGAAACCCGCCTGATTCAGCTTTTTCCGGAAATCTCTCGGTTCATAACGGCGGCAATGATGCGAAGCTTCATCAAAATAGCTCCAAAGCGACTGATATGCTGGCACCGTTAGCAGCAGCACGCCGCCCGGACGCAGCATCGCGTGAAGCGAACGCAGAATCCGCAAATCATCGGGCAGATGTTCGACCACGTCAAACGCACCGACCACGTCAAAAGTGACTCCAAATCCTGGCCGTTCCACGTCTCCTTGCACCAGAGCGCAGGAAGTCCGTTTACGGGCGAATGCTAATCCCTCCGCAAACAAATCCATGCCCACCACGACTCCTCGCGAGCATGCCTTCTCAAGCGCTTGCAGCACATTGCCGGTTCCGCATCCCACCTCCAATACTCTGTAGCCATCGCTCCAATCCTTCGCAAACTGCAGCGTCAGCGCCGTAATCACCTGATTCCGCGTGCGAAACCAGAAATGTCGGCTTTCCACGTCCGCCAGCTTGGCAAAAAACTCCGGGTCGTAAGATTTATGCACGCCTTCCGCCGCATTCTGAGTGGTGCTTATCGCCTTACCCACAAGCGAACTCACTCACCGCAGCTACCGCCCGCGTCTGATCTGTCTCGCTCAGTTCGTTATAAAACGGCAGCCGCACCACTCGATCGCTCACGGCTTCGGTCACGGGACAGTCTCCTTCTTTCCCGCCCCAGCGCCGGCCCATCTCCGATAAATGTAGCGGTAAATAGTGAAACACGCTTAAAATCTCACGCGCCTTCAAGTGACCGATCAGCGCCTGCCGCGCCGCCAGCGTCGGCATCATCAGATAAAACATGTGCCACGGCTGCTCGCAGTGTTCCGGCACGAACGGCAGCTGAACGCCGTTTTTTGCCGCCCAATTGCTCAATTGCTTCCCGTAGTTTTCCCATATTCGGCGTCTCTGTATCTGTATCCGTTCGCGGTTTTCCAGTTGCGCGAACAAAAACGCCGCCAAAACGTCCGAAGGTAAGTAGCTGGACCCCAAGTCCACCCATGTGTATTTG
>DASSYL010000352.1:0-4305 GCA_035703315.1 Candidatus Acidiferrum sp.
AGAGAATGGCTTCGCTCGGACGCTTGCCGGGGCAAAAGCCGATTACCAGTGCGTTGTAGTTGTCATAGACCATTTCCACCGCGTTCGGAACCAGCTTGCGCAGCTTGGCCAGCACTTTTTTCGCTTCCGCTGCGATGACGGGATCGTATTTCCGCAGAAACGACGCGAATTGTTGTTGAGCAGTCATCGTACAAACCTCCAGTCCGCCGCTCCCTCACAATGGTGATTTCCTATTTGTCGCCTGATTTGGCGGCCGGTGCGCTGGTGTCCCGCGGCAAGGCCGCCGGCGCGGCATCGCCTTTCACGTAATGACCGTACCAGGCGAGATAGCGCTTGAGCCGGTCCTCCATATGCGAAGGAATCGTGAACTCGTGGTATTCGCCCGGATAGACGACAAGCTGAGTCTGCCTACCAAGCGCTTTCAGCGCCTGATACATCTGTTCGCCGCCGAGTATCGGAACGTTCCAATCAATATTGCCGCCCATAAAAAGCGCAGGCGTCATGATATTTTTTACGCGGTAAAACGGAGCGACCTTGTTCCAGACATCCGGGTGCTCCCACGGATAGCCCAGCTCGGTGAAGTAGTCCTTCTGATATTGATCATGGCCGTAAAGACTGGTGAACTCTGCCGCGCCAGCACCTGAGATGGCAGCCTTGAAACGAGTGGTTTGGCCAATGATGAAGTCGGTGGAAATACCGCCGTACGACCATCCTCCCACACCGAGCTTGTCCGGATCGGCAAGGCCCTGCGCGATGGCATAGTCCACCATGGCCATATCGTCTTGGTAGTCTTTGTTGCCCCAGTCGGCCCAGATGGCTTTGCAGTAGTCCTGACCGTAGCCTGTCGATCCCCGCGGATTGGGAAACAGCACGACGTAGCCGTTCGCTGCAAGAAGCTGCGCGAGATGCTCGAACTCGGCATAGTAGGCCCACACGGGTCCGCCGTGCGGCCGCAGAATTGCCGGATACTTTTTGCCCGGCGTGTAGTCGAGCGGCTTGTACATGTAGCCGGAAACGGTCGTGCCGTCCTTGCTCTTGAAGTGAACGTATTGGCCCTCCGCAAGTTTGAGTTTGCTGAGCTGCTCGTCGTTGGCGTGCGTGATGCGCGTGAGTTTGCCGCCAGCAAGCGTGAAAATTTCGTTCGGGCGATCGAGCGTAGTGATTTGCGCCGAGATGTTGCCCGCTTTCGACAATGAATAGTCGTAAAGCATCAGGCGCCCACCAATCGGCCGCGTGACTTTTTGTGTTGCGATATCAACCAGGCACAGATTCTGTGTGCCGTCATCGTCGGCGATGAAATAAATGGATTTGCCGTCGGGCGAAAACTCCGGCTGCGTGGCCATGCGGTCGAGCGCCAGCGTCAGGATTGTGCCTTCGCCTGCTTTCCCATTGACTTCGGGTACCGGCGCGATAGCAATGTGTTTCGTCGCGTACTGAAATAATTTCGGATCGAGCTGCGACGAGTAGGCAATCCACTTGCCGTCTGGCGACCACGCCGCCTGTTCATCTTCTCCGGGGTTTGACGTCACCTGCGTCAGGCGTGCACCCTGGTTCTTGTTATCAGCAACAACAATCCAAATATCTTTGTTGTAGGTACGGTCGGGATCCGGCTGCGAACGATTGCTGGTAAACGCAATTCGCGTGCCGTCCGGCGACCATGTCGGCTCATCATCGTCAAAATCGCCCGAAGTGATTTGCGCTAACGACTTGCCGGCCACGTCAAAAACGTAAAGATGCGTCCGGCGCCGATCGAGGAAGCCAATCGTGTCGCGCTTGAATTGCAGCCGGTCCATCACCCACGGTTTTTGTGTCTTGGGCTTTTTGTCTTTGCCGCCGTCGTCGGATTTGTCTTTGTCCTTCGATTTCGCGGCATCGAGCTCGTCGGGAGTTGGATCGCGAAGAATCAAAACCAGCCGCTTGCTGTCCGGCGCCCACTCAAAGTCATCCACATCCTGCGGCGTGTCGGTGAGTTTCTGCGCCTCACCGCCCTGCCGGTTCAAAAGCCAGACTTGCGCTTTGCCTTCATTCCGCGCGGATAGAAACGCCAGGAATTTGCCGTCTGGGCTCCAGCGAGGGTGGGAAGAAGAGACGTCTTCAGCAGTGAGCGCGATGGCGTCGCCGCCGGCCGCCGGTGTCATCCAAATACGCTCCTGGAACTTGTCGTCGTCGAGGTTGGCGGACCCGACCGAATAGGCGACCCACTGACCGTCCGGCGAGATCTGCGGGTCGTGGACGTCGCGAAGGGCGAAAAGATCGGAGATGGCCACGGGTCGCGGTGACGCGGGCTGTTGCGCTTTCAAGGTAGGAACCAGAAAGAGTGCCAGCAAGACAGGGATAACTGCCAAACTGCGAAACAGACGCATGCCAAGGTCTCCAGCAAGAAAAAAATGAGTGCGGCAAACTGGCGAAGTGTAGCACAGCGGTCGCCAGCGCGGCTTTTAGCCGTGCTGCTCCTGGCGGAATGCTGAAAAAATATTCGCCGCAATGCACTTTTTTATTGCATGGGGGTGCAGACCTTGTATTCTGCAAAGGCCAGCTCGCTTCCCTTTGCGTGAGCAAAAGGTCGCATCGCGACGGCGAGCGTCGCTTAGGAGGACGAGAGTACAAATTGAGCAGCATATCGGTTCCCGCGCAGTTTCCTTCCCGAGTCATCTCCCCAACCAAGAAGACCGCCGCCAAGATGACTTTGTGGCCGCTCGTGGCCGCGACGTTTTTCATGGTGTCGGGCGGCACGTACGGGACGGAAGAGATTATTAACGGCGCCGGCTACAGTCACGGGATCCTGATTCTGCTGTTTCTGCCACTGTTCTGGAGCCTGCCGACAGCGTTCATGATCGGCGAACTTTCCAGCGCCCTGCCGCAAGAAGGCGGTTACTACGCTTGGGTGCGCCGGGGGCTGGGAAATTTCTGGGGCTTCCAGGAAGCGTGGCTCTCGCTGGTCGCCAGCGTCTTCGACATGGCAATCTATCCAACGCTGTTCGTTTTCTATCTGAAGCAGATCGCGCCGTGGTTTGGCGAAGGCCATCACGACGTCTTGGCCGGGCTTTTTGTAGTCATCGCCTGCGCGGGACTGAATCTTGCAGGAATTCGAGTGGTCGGCATCACCTCGCTCTGGCTGTTCTTCCTCCTTTCGCTTCCCTTCGCGCTGGTTGTAGCGATGACTCCTTTCAAAGTAGGGGCATTCGCCGAACCGCACTCCGCTGTCGCCGGGACCAGCCTGGGCTTGCTCGGCGGTGTGCTGGTGGCCATGTGGAACTACATGGGTTGGGACAACGCTTCGACGATTGCGCAGGAGGTGGAGCGGCCCCAACGGACCTATCCGCGGGCAATGATTGCGGCGGTGCTTCTGGTTGCTGCCACTTACGTGCTTCCTTTCGTTGCCGTGTATTTCACCGGCGTTCCCGCTTCCACGTTTGGCGAGGACGGATCGTGGGCCGCGATCGGCGGCTTGATCGGCGGCAAGCTATTCGGCATCGAGTGGCTGCGATTTCTAATCGTGCTGGGCGGCATGATGAGCGCATTCGGCATGTTCAATGCGTTGGTTATGAGCTATTCGCGCTTGCCGCTGGCAATGGCGCGCGACGGCATGCTCCCGAAAGTTTTTGCCAAGACCAATCGCCGAAATGCTCCGTGGGTAGCGATTCTGGTGTGCGCCACGGGTTGGGCATTGTGCCTGGGCCTCGGCTTTCAGCGACTGATTACGCTGGACATCATGCTCTACGGCGTCAGCCTGATGTTGGAGTTCGTGACGCTGGTGGTGCTGCGGATCCGGGAACCGGAGCTGAAGCGCGAGTTCCGTGTGCCGGGTGGATTGCCAGGGGCAATCCTGGCCGGAGTGTTTCCGCTGGGGCTGCTATTGCTGGCGTTGGTCAAGAGCGGATCCGAAACCGTGCTGGGCCTGAACGGCCTCGTGTTCGGCGCGCTCATGATCGCTGCGGGATTCGCAGTCTACTTTGCGACGCGTCGTTTGCGCATTTCGAGTCAGGCTGCGGCGACAGAAGCCATCGAAGCAACCTAACCGACGCCCAAACCCGTTTCTGAAGACTCCATTGCGTACGGCATTGTGGGTACTGTCCTCGAGCGACTTTTCCTTTCCATCTGGGTTAGCTAAACAGGTGCCCAGCGCCCGGCCGCTGGAGGAAAGGTAAATCCAATGAACACACGCAACTTCACGAAGACAGTGCTTACCGTGGCGGGCCTGCTCGCGCTGGGGACATTTACTCCTCATGCCCTCGCGCAGGGCAGTCAGGAGCAGAGCAATCCGCCCGCGGCAACACAACCCGGGCCAGGAATGCACAGCCATGG
>DASSYL010000409.1:0-7877 GCA_035703315.1 Candidatus Acidiferrum sp.
GACGTTGCGCAGAAAAAGAAACACGACCAGGATCACCAGGCTGATGGAGATGAGTAGCGTGCGCTCCACGTCGTGAATCGAAGCGCGGATGGTAGTGGTGCGGTCAATGGCGACGCGGAGGTGAAGCGAAGGTGAGATGGAAGCTTTCAGCTCCGGCATGATGGCCTTGATGCGGTCCACGGTGTCGATCATGTTCGCGCCGGGTTGGCGAAACACGGCAGGGATGACCGAAGGTTCGCCTTGCGACAGCCCCATGTTGCGCACATCTTCTACCGAGTCCGAAACGTCCCCAATATCGCGCAGGCGTACGGGAGCGCCTGCGTGACCAGCGACAATGAGCGGCTGGTATTCGTAAGCCTTAAACAGTTGATCGGTATCGGTGATGGTCCACATATGCGTGGAGTCAGCCACGGCACCTTTGGCAAGATTGGCGTTCGCGGATTGCAGGGATTTTCTAACCGTCTCCAGGCTGATGCCGTAGCTGTTGACTAGGCTGGGATTCACGGTAACGCGGACGGCCGGGCGCGAACTGCCCCACGTAAACACCTGGCCCACGCCTTCGACCTGCGCCAGTTTCTGCGCCAGGATCGAATCCGCGGCGTCGTACAACTGCGCTGGCGGAATATTCGTCGAAGTCAGCGAGAGAAGCAGAATCGGCGCATCCGCCGGATTCACTTTGCGGTATCCGGGCTGCCCTGGGAGATCGGCGGGTAGTTGCGTGCGCGCCGCGTTGATGGCTGCCTGAACATCGCGCGCGGCAGCGTTAATGTCGCGATTCAAGTCGAACTGCAAGACCACGCTGGTGTTGCCAAAGCCGCTGGAGGACGTCATCTGCGTAATGCCGGATATGCGCCCGAATTGGCGCTCGAGAGGAGTGGCAACGGCGGAAGCCATGGTTTCAGGGCTGGCGCCGGGCAAACTCGCGCCCACAGCGATGGTCGGAAAATCAATTTGTGGGAGCGGCGCCACCGGAAGAAAACGGAAAGCGACTGCACCCGACAGAAAAATCGCGATGGTGATGAGAGTCGTGGCAACCGGTCGGCGGATGAACGGAGCGGAGAAATTGGAGGAAAAATTCACGAACTAGTCCCCCGGTTGGTGAACCGCTGCATCATCAATGGGATTGCCGATGTGAAACGAGAAGCGCCGCGACAGCCAGTCGAACGCGAGATAAACAACCGGCGTCGTATACAGCGTAAGGATTTGGCTCAAGATCAGGCCGCCAACGATGGTGATGCCAAGTGGGCGGCGAAGTTCCGAGCCGACGCCGGTGCCCAAGGCTAGAGGCAGGCCACCGAGCAGCGCGGCCATGGTCGTCATCATGATCGGACGGAAGCGTAGCAAACACGCTTCGTAAATAGAATCGAGCGGCGACTTCCCTTCCTTCCGCTCGGCCTCCAGCGCGAAGTCAATCATCATGATGGCGTTTTTCTTGACGATACCGATCAGCAGGATGATGCCGATGAGGGCAATGATGCTGAACTCTGTGCGGCACAGGACCAATGCCAGAATGGCGCCAACCCCGGCGGAAGGTAGAGTCGACAGAATGGTGATCGGGTGGATAAAGCTTTCGTACAAGATGCCGAGCACGATATAGACCGTGACCAATGCCGCCAGAATCAGAATCGGTTCGTTGGCGACCGAATTTAGGAATGCAGCAGCCGTGCCCTGAAACGTTGCCTGAATGCTCGGCGGAAAGCCGAGTTCATCTTTCACTCGATTGATGGCCTTGACGGCGGCGCCCAGCGAAGCTCCCGGCGCAAGGTTAAACGAGAGCGTAACGACGGGAAATTGCCCCTGATGATTTAACGCCAGCGCGGACGGCGCGGTGGTGACGGTGGTGAAAGCGCTGAGCGGAACCTGCGTTCCGTTGGAGGAGCGGACGTAGATATTTTTCAGCGAATCGGGATTTTGCTGGAACGACGGGTCCGCTTCCATGACCACACGATACTGGTTGAGCTGCGTGTAGATGGTCGAGACCTGGCGCTGGCCGAAAGCGTCGTAGAGTGTGTTGTCAATGTCAGCAGGAAGGATGCCCAGGCGCGAGGCGGAGTCGCGGTCAATCGTAAGATTCACCAGCAAGCCGCCGTTCAACTGGTCGCTGGCCACGTCGCGGAGCTCGGGCTGCTGCTTCAGCCGATCCATGAAGGGCGGCACCCATGCCGCGAGCTCTTTCGGATCCACATCTTCCAGGCTGTACTGGAATTGCGTGCGGCTAACGCGGTCTTCTACCGTAAGATCCTGCACCGGCTGCATGAACAGCGTGATCCCATCCACCTTATCTAGTTTGGGCTGCAGCCGTCGAATCACCTCGGACGCGCTGATCTTCCGTTCTTTCAGCGGCTTCAGATTAATCTGGATGCGCCCGCTGTTGAGCGTCGTATTGGTTCCGTCGATGCCGATAAACGAGGAGAGCGAATCAACGGCCGGGTCCTCGAGAATAACCCGCGAAAGCGCTTGCTGCCGCTCACCCATGGCCCGGAAGGACACGCTTTGCGGGGCTTCGGAAACACCCAGAATCACGCCCGTGTCCTGAACCGGAAAGAACCCTTTCGGGACGTAAACGTAGAGGAGAATGGTACCCACGAGCGTGGCTACCGTGACCAGCAAGGTGATGGTGCGGAACCGCAGAACAAATTTTAGCGTGCGTCCGTAGAAAGCGATGACGGCGTTGAAGGCATCTTCGGACTTGCGGTAGAACCAGGTTTCGTCCTCTTTTTTCTTGTGGCGAAGCAGTTTGGCGCACATCATCGGCGTGAGGGTAAGAGAAACCACGGCCGAAACGAGAATGGTAACCGCAAGTGTGATGGCAAATTCGCGGAACAGCCGGCCGACGATGTCGCCCATAAACAGCAGCGGAATCAACACCGCAATCAGCGAAATGGTCAGTGACAGAATCGTGAAGCCGATCTGCTCGGAGCCCTTTAACGCCGCGTCCAGCGGCGAATCGCCTTCCTCAATGTAGCGGCTGATGTTTTCGATCATGACGATGGCGTCATCCACCACGAAGCCGGTGGAAATCGTCAGTGCCATGAGCGAAAGGTTGTTCAGGCTGTAGCCGAGCAGATACATCACGCCGAATGTGCCGATGAGCGAGAGCGGTACGGCGACGCTCGGAATGATCGTCGCGCGAATGCTCCGCAAGAAAAGAAAAATCACCATCACGACGAGTGCGACGGTCAGCATCAGCTCAAACTGCACATCTTCGACGGAAGCGCGGATGGTGCCCGTGCGGTCGGTAAAAATATCGAGTTGAACCGAAGCGGGCAGCCCGGCCTGCAGCTGAGGCAGCAACTTCTTGATGCGATCCACGACGCCGATGATATTGGCGCCCGGTTGCCGCTGGATGTTCATCAATACGGCTGGATTCTGATTCGCCCAGGCGGCCTGCAAGGTGTTTTCAACGCCGTCTGACACGTTGGCCACATCGCCGACGCGAACCGGAGCGCCGTTACGGTACGCGACGATAATCGGCTTGTAGGTGTCGCCGGTAAAGAGTTGATCGTTAGCACCAATCGTGTACGACTGGTGCGGCCCATCAAAGGTGCCTTTTGCTTGATTGACGTTGGCGTTGCTGAGCGCGGTGCGAAGATCTTCGAGACTTAATCCGTACGACGCCAGCGCCGTCGGATTGGCTTGTACGCGAACCGCCGGCCGCTGTCCGCCGCTGATGCTAACCATGCCGACGCCCGGAAGCTGCGAAATTTTTTGCGCCAGCATGGTGTCTGCCAGATCTTCCACTTTAGAAAGCGGAAGCGTTTTGGAAGTCAGCGCCAGCGTGAGAATCGGCGCGTCGGCCGGGTTCACTTTGCTATAGATAGGCGGATTCGGCAGGCCTTGCGGCAAAAGATTGGAGGCGCCGTTGATGGAGGCCTGCACTTCCTGTTCGGCGATATCGATGTTCAGATTCAGATCGAACTGCAGCGTGATGACCGAACTCCCGAAAGAGCTGATCGAGGTCATCTGATTGAGGCCCGGAATTTCGCCGAATTGCCGCTCGAGAGGTGCCGTGACCGACGAAGCCATAACATCGGGACTCGCGCCAGGGTAAAACGTCTGAATCTGAATCGTGGGATAGTCCACTTGCGGCAGCGCCGACACCGGCAGTTGCCGGTACGCAACGAAGCCGACGAGCAGAACGCCAACCATCAACAAAGTGGTGGCGACAGGCCGCAGAATAAACGGCCGTGATGGACTCATGGTTTGGCGCCTTTTCGGGACTGGGCCTTCTGTGGTTGGGCCGGCTGACGCACTGCGTTGGGCGTCGGCGCGCTCGCCGGGGACGATGTGGCATCCGTGCCAGCCGCTCCCGCTACGGCAGCTGCTGCAGGCGCCCGGTTCGGCACAACCTTCGTGCCTTCCTGCAATTTGTCTTGCCCATCAATCACCACCACTTGCCCGGCTTCGAGACCATTGCTAATGCCGACCGTCGCTCCGGTCGACTGTGCAACGGTGATGTTCTGGATTTTCACGGTGTTGCCTTCGCCCACCACGTAGACATACGTCCCTTGTGGCCCGCGTTGAATTGCGGCGAGCGGCACCAGGCTCAAATTGCGCTTGGTATCCACCAGCAGATGGGTGTTCACAAACTGATTCGGAAAAAGAATGTTGTCGTCATTACTGAAGACGGCCTTGAGCTTGTAGGTTCCGGTCGTAGTGTCGATCTGGTTGTCGATGGTCAGCAGTTTGCCGCTGGCAATCTTCTGCGTGTTGTCGCGATCGTAGGCTTCGACGCCAAGTTGCACGCCCTTGTGAATCTTGTCAAATACCTGCTGCAGCTGGTCCTGCGGCAAGGTAAAGATCACCGCGATAGGCTGCACCTGCGTGATGATCACGAGACCGGTGGTGTCCGTCGCGTGCACGATGTTGCCCGGATCGACCAGGCGAAGGCCGACGCGCCCGGTAATCGGCGAAGTGATACGCGCATAGGTAAGCTGTAACTTGGCGTTGTCGATCTGGCCTTGGTCGGTCTTGATCGCGCCATCGAACTGGCCGACCGACGCTGCCTGGGTATCCAGTTGTTGCTTCGGGATCACGCCTTCCTGATACAGCAGTTTGTAGCGCTCCAGGTTTGCTTCCGCGTCTTTGCGCTGCGCTACGTCTTTAGCCAACTGGCCTTCGGCTTGTTCCAGTTGTACTTGAAAGGGACGCGGATCAATTTCAGCGAGCAAGTCCCCTGTCTTCACGTACTGCCCTTCCTTAAACGCCACGTTGATGAGCTGACCGTCTACGCGGCTGCGAACGGTCACCGTATTGAGCGGCGTCACGGTGCCCAAACCATTCAAATAAACGGGAAGATCGCCCTTGATTGCCGTGGAAACAACTACCGGAACCGTAAAATTCGCGCCGCCTGCGCGACCGCCGCGCCCAGAGCCCCCGCTGCCTGGAGCTGCCGCCGAAGCCGACGATTGCCCGTCTTTGCTCGAATGCGAAGAGCGGTAGTACCAGAATCCACCTATCGCCACTGCGGCGACGACGACCCAAATCCAGGGCCGGCTCGAGCCGGCCTGACGTTCATTGGCGCGAGTGGTCGGCTCGGGTAAGTCGATAGATTTCAAATGCCCCATCCTTCAGCTCCTCAAATTGGGTCGCGAGTACGCGAGAGAGCCTGCTGTAGATTCGATCGCCGGGTGCGATTCGCGGCTTCTCTTCTCTAGACGCAGTCCGACTACAACCGTATGGTACGCATCATTATGACGATTGGGGAGACAAAATGGTTACGCAAGCGGTGACGCCCGATGCGCCGTTTTCGGCCCCCAAATAGGGGGCCAAATGGAACTGAATCCGGCCCAATCCCCGATATGTGACCGAGATAGGCGACAATCGCAACTTGCTTTAGACTAACCGGGAAAGTAATCGAGCGAAGAAAAAACAATGCGTTGGCCAAGGGCTGACGGGGAGCGCAAATGATCAGAGGACTTTTGCTAGGAATTGTCTTGGGCGTGCTGGGCGTGGGAGCGGCCTCTTATTGGTATTTCTCCTCAGGTCGCGCACCGGTGGCGGTCGCCGCCAGGGAAATGCCCTTCGAACGGCGCTTTGCACGGTTGGGTTTGCACGCTTACTTGGACAAGCTGCCGCATCCAGAACCACCAGCGCCAGCCGATGAAAAAAACCTGCTGGCAGGGGCAAAGATCTACAAGGAACACTGCGCGGTTTGCCACGGCGTGCCGGATGCGCCCAAGTCTGCGATCGCCGAAGGCATGTTCCCCAAGCCGCCACAACTCTTCAAAGGCACGGGTGTGACCGACGACGAAGCCTGGGAGAGCTACTGGAAAGTTGCTGGCGGCATCCGTCTGACGGGCATGCCGGGATTCAAGGACCACCTCTCCGACGCCCAGCTCTGGCAAGTCGCGGTTTTAGTGAAAAACGCTGACAAAATTAGCCCGGCGGTAAAGGCCGAGCTTACCGGCCCTGCCGCCCCTGCCACCGATACGTCCCCTGGTAAGAAGAACTAACGGGAAGAAGAACTAGAAGGTTACGGGACGCCGGCAAAGGTTCCGCAAAATTCATATACACGAAATAACCCAATCCCTCATCTAATACTTCATGAGACGCGGATTCCTGGCCTTCCTAGCGATCTTCCAAACCATTCTCTTTTCGGCGCACTTTCTTATTCTGGAAACGTGGCTGCGCTTTTGGGGCGCGGGCCCAGCAAGGTCCCTGCTTGCCCTAAAACTCCTAGTCTTGCTTCTTGCTGTGAGCTTCTTGGTTGCTTCCCTGCTCTCTTTCCGCTTTTGGAATGTCTTTACGCGAACCTTCTATCGCATCAGCGCCGCCTGGCTGGGGGTCGTCAACTTCCTGTTCTTCGCTTCGCTTGGCGTGTGGCTTACGGCTGGTGTGAAAGCAATCGCCGGTTTCTCCTGGCGCGACAAGACCATCGTGGCGGCATGGTTTGGCGCGGCCATTGCCGCTGCGCTGTGGGGCATGATCAATGCCAGTCTTACACGCGTAAACCGCATCACGGTACGTCTGCCGAACCTGCCGGAGGCATGGCGTGGCCGGAAGGCGGCCATGATCAGCGATCTGCACTTGGGCCATGTACGCGGAGCCGAGTTCGCGCGAAACCTGGTGGCTACGATTCGCCAACTGCGTCCTGAAATTGTTTTTCTTGCCGGCGACTTGTACGACGGCGCGTTCGCCGACCTCGACGAGCTCGCCGGCCCCCTGCGTTCTCTGAACGCCCCTCTAGGAAATTTCTTTGTCGCTGGCAATCACGAAGAAATGCACAACTCTCATGGCCATTTACGCGCGGTAGAAAACGCCGGCTTGCGGTTGCTCAACAATGAAAAGGTGATCGTAGACGGCCTGCAGATTGTCGGCGTCCATCATCACGACGCCGCTCGCCCGGAGCGATTGAGTAAAGTGCTCGAGCACGCCGCCATTGACCGCACCCAACCGAGCGTCTTGATCGTTCACGCGCCCGACCAGCTGGCCGTTGCCGAACAGGCAGGCATCTCGCTCCAGCTTTCCGGCCACACGCACCGCGGCCAGTTTTTTCCCTGGACCTGGTTCACCGGCCTAATCTACAAGCAATTCGTTTATGGCCTGCAGCGCTTCGGCGACATGCTGGTTTATACCTCCAGCGGCGCCGGCACCTGGGGTCCTCCCCTCCGTGTGGGCTCGCGGCCTGAAATTGTCTTGATTCAGTTCGAGTAACCTCAGCCCCGCACTGACCGATTCGACTCCGATTAGTCCGTCAATCTAGGCAAATGGTCGGTAGTGGGCCAGTTTGGCGCACAAGTAGTTTCTTCCTAACTTTGGAGTATCTCGAAACCTGCTGTTCCTAGGACGATACCGGTTGTACTTTCCGCATAGGCATATCCTTCGAGGCAGTCCGCGTAGCCTTCATTCAGCCAGAGAATAATCCCCATCCCGTG
>DASSYL010000306.1:0-3046 GCA_035703315.1 Candidatus Acidiferrum sp.
CGGCGAACTCGCGGCGCGCATGGCCATTGTGCAAGTCGTCGAACGCCGTCGTATTCGCTACGCCCACATGGTGGGTGTTACCCCGCAGATCATGCAGCAAGGCATGCGCGCCGACTACAAATTGGTGGACCGTCTGAGCGACCGCCTCCGCGAGCGCATGCTGCGCGCCGATACGCTCACCATAAAGACCGAGGCCGGCACTTCCTTCGCCGCGCACTTCGATCGCAAACTCGATTGGGTCAAAACCAGCGGCCTCATCAGCCCGCGCTACTGGTCCAATCTTCCGGCCGGCGAAGTCTTCACCACCCCTGCAACGGTCGACGGCACATTCGTCTGCGATGCCACCGCCGGCGACTATTTCAACGGAAAATACGGCGACCTGCAGTCCACGCCGATGAAACTCACGATCGCAGGCGGCCGCCTGGTGCGCGTCGAATGCGCGCGCAAAGACCTCGAAAAAGAATTCTGGGAATATTGTCACACCGACGAAAACAGCGATCGCGTCGGCGAACTCGCCTTCGGCACCAATCTCGGCCTTTCCGAGATGATCGGGATTCTTCTGCAGGACGAAAAATTTCCCGGCGTCCACATCGCATTCGGCGATCCCTACGGCAGCCAGACCCACGCCGATTGGAAATCCAAAACCCACGTCGACGTCCTCACCCGCGACTGCGACGTTTGGATCGACTCCGACCAAATTATCGCCAAAGGCCACTACCAGCTGGATCATCTGGGCTTAGCCTGACAATTTTCGCGGTTTCGCTTCGCTCAACCTAAAAAATTGCGCCATTACAGCAATTCCCCGATTCCTCGCCAGACCCCACGCGCCTACGGTGAACTCAGATCCCGGCCGACTCGATGCAATGTGACTGGGGGCAACATGCCGGAAAGACAGACGCTGGAACGCGCCGAACGCGATAAGCAACAAGGAAAATCACCGTCCACTCAAGCAGGCGAATTCATCCGCGAAGAGATGCACCACATCCGCGAAGGCCAGCATGGCGCGCGCTCTCCGCAGCAGGCGATTACCATCGGCCTTTCGAAAGCGCGCCGTGCCGGCGTAAAGCTAGGCGCGCCCAAGCGCGGACACTCGTCCGCAAAAGTTCGCAAGCAGGCGAATCGCGACTTGGCCAAAGGCCGTTCACATGCGCACCACGCATCGTCCACGCGATCTAGCGCCACTCTCGGCGCCCTAAGACGTGAGCGCCACAGCTCCGCGTCACATTCCGAATTGTCCAAACAAACACGCGCCGCGGCGCGCAGGCGAGGCCATTCTTCATTACACAACGCTGCCATGAAAGCCGTTCGCACCAAGGGCAAATCCGGCCTGCGCCGTGCCAGCCAAAAAGCTGCCCGCACCCGCGCGCATCGCCGTTAGAGCAACGCAGATTCAGGCTGCCCAGGGATTTATGACGGGGACCGATAAATCCTCAAAGTCACCGGTATTTCGCGCCGCAAGGCTGGCCCGAGCCGTGCGCACAATCCCGGCAATCATTGTGCCTTTGAACTCCACAACCTTGCTACTTCGTCGCCGCAACGCCGAAAGCTCGGCTTTTCGAGGCGAGAAGCAATTCGGGTACCGAGCCCGGCGCGAGGCGTGTCCTGTTCTCGAGCCTCTTCTTCCCTGCTGCGCCCATGTCGCCTCGAATGCTGCATGCAGCCCTTAGAACAGATGGCCAACATACTCCCGCATCTGATGCTTCCAATAGGGCCAGTCGTGCCCGCCCATAGGCCCCCAGTTATCGAGTGAATGCCGTATCCCTTTGCCCGCCAGAATCCCCGAGAAATGATACGTCGGCCCAGAATTTTCCCACTGGCCAGTCCCGGTCGATAAATGAATGTCGCAGCTCGCCAGCTGCCCGTACGCCCACGGATCGCTCAAATTCGCAATGTAGTCCGCTGGGTTGTTGAAATAAAAGTTGTCGTCATACATTCCGTCCATGAAATTCTTCAGGTCGTACACGCCAGAAAGCGCAAAGCACCGCTTGATCACATCGGGATGCTTAAACAGCGAATTCGCGGCGTGGTACGCGCCAAACGAGGCTCCCATTGTAGAAATCCCCAGCCCCGGCGACTGGCAGTTGTCCCAGATAAACGGCACCACTTCCTCGCGCAAATACGCGTCAAACACTGACTGCACATAGCTGCGATGAAACGGGTGTGCGCTCTTGTTGTAAAAACTCAACCCGTTGATGGAGTTCACCGTGTAGAACTTGATCTTTCCACCGTCAATGAAATCGCCGAGCGCCCCAATCAATCCTTGCCCTTCCAGCTCCCATTCGTCGCCCGCGCTGGTCGGGAATCCCAGCAGCGGCGCGCCCCAGTGTCCATACACCACCACGCCCAGTTCCAGCCCCAGCCGATGCGAATACCACCGATGCACTTCCTTTTTCATCGCACGTCCTTACCGCAATTTTGAAGAAACGTGAGTATGCCAGCGGCCTCCGCCCGAAGCAATAAGTCCCCCAAACAATCGGATAGCTTTCCAGCCAGCTTAAAGCGAAAATGGCCTGGCCAAAACTTACTCACGAAACGCAAATAACAGGAGAACACGATGGCCACCACAGCAGCGCCCAAGCCAAGTCCCGAGAAAATTTTCGGCACGCTTACCGCTTACCAGCAAACTTTCGCTCTGAAAGCCGCTGTCGAGCTCGATCTCTTCACTGCCATCGGCGAAGGCGCCAACGACACCGCATCCCTCGCGAAACGGACACAATCCGCGGAGCGCGGCGTACGCATTCTCGCCGATTACATGGCCATTCAAGGTCTGCTGCGCAAGGAAAATGACAGATACTTCCTGACCCAAGACTCCGCCGTCTTCCTCGACAAGCGTTCTCCCGCCTACATGGGCGCCATGGCAGATTTCCTCGCCTCCGAAGAAAATCTCCACACCTTCTCCGCGCTGGCCGCGTCCGTGCGCAAGGGCGGCACCACCAGCCACATCGGCGACAACTCCAAACCCGTAGACGACCGTTGGGTTGGTTTCGCGCGTTCCATGGGCTCGATGGCTGCACCCATGGCCGGCGTTCTCGCACAACAGGTCAAC
>DASSYL010000146.1:0-22919 GCA_035703315.1 Candidatus Acidiferrum sp.
TAAGCGGCGAGCGTGCGTGAAAGTGATTCGCCAAAATCGCGCAGCTGCGCCGGTTCGAGTTTGCCGCGCGTCCAGATACGGACTTTCTGGTCGTGTGCCAGCGTTTGTTGAACTTCGCCGTAGCGGCCGGCGACAACGAAGGGATTCAAGTCTTCCGCGGTTTGCGTGAAGCGGTATTCGACCGAACCGCCCTTTGCGGAGCGCTTTTCTTTGCCACCGCTGGCGTGAGCCAGAAATCCCTGCGGGAGATTCACGGTGAGCAGCCATTGCTTGGGCGGCACGCCGCCAAAACCGAAGACACCGCGCGCCTGGGGAAGCTGTGGCGCCCAGCTCTCGGCGGGAAGATAAAAAGCATCGGTGGAAAAACCCAGGGGGTTGTTGCCTGCCGGCACCGCGGAAATTTCATAAGAAAATTTCAGTGTGTGAGCCTCGCCGGCCTTCCAGAGCTGGGAAAAGCGGAGTTCAGTGTCGCGGGGATTATCGGGCGAGACGTTCTGCGCAAGAGCGGAGTCATCCCAGGAAACCTGGACGGAGGCCGGATGGTAGCGCCGGCCGGGCATTCGAACGTCCAGCGAATCGAGTGGCTGGTTGCCGGTGTTTTGCAGACGATACTCGGCCGAAATCCGAATGACCGGTTGAGGCTGGGCCAGGAAATTGACGCGGATCTGCTGCTGCTGGACGACATAGCCGGGGCCGAGGGGAGTCGCACAACCCGCGAGCCAGGAGCTCGCGCATAAAGAGAAGAGAAAGACGGCGTTGAGAGATGAGGACGCGCGCGTCACCAACTGATTGTAGCCACGTCGGCGGGAAGCGCAAAGCAAAACAGGATCTGCGGTTTAGCGGCGGCGACCGCGCACGCGAACAAAACCGGTTCCGGAGTGCGCGCGGGCTTTTTCGCGCGAGGCGGCTTCGGCGTCGGCCTGGGCATCGGTCATGCCATTTTGAATGCGCGCCACAATTTCCTTTTCGCTGAGGCCAGTATTCTTCAGGCGCCCGATTTCCGCGCTGGACATGGTGGTCAGGCCGTTCATGCGGCGCTGGAGAATGATTTGCACCGTCGGGTCGGAGAGCCGGATCAAACGCAGCATGACTGCGTCGCCGCTGAGGGCGTCGAGTTGATCTTTCTGGGCGATGGCCAGAATCTGCTCGTCGCTGAATCCGGCGCGATTCAAATTGGCCGCGGAAGCGGAGCTGGCGAAGGGATGCTGGTGATCGTGCGCTGCCTGCACCAAGGCCACGCACATATCGTCGCTAACGCCGGCGTTCTTGAGTAAAACGAGCTGAGCGATTTCGGCGTCGCTGACGTTGAGTTTCTTCAGATCTTCGAGGCCGCTGGTCCACATGCCGGCTTTGTCGAGCGGGCGATAATCGGTGAGCGGATGGCTTTTACATCCGGCAAGCACTGTCGAAAGAGCCAGTACCATGGGAAGACTCGCTGTTCTTCGCATGAGTCTATTTTACCGGCGGCGACGCCAGCGGCTTTGCGTTGTGCTTTGGCGGATACCCGCCCGAAGGTACAGGGGGAAGTATGAAGTCTACTCGCCGGTGGACTGGTAGACGCGTTCCACGCCGAGGACGCCGGAGATTTTGCGGATATTGGCGAGGATGCTTTCGAGCTGGCGGCGATCGACAATCTCGAGACTGGCTTCAATGCGCGCGTTGAGGCGCTCGGGGCGGCTCTCGAGGTTGCGAATGTTGGAGCCTGCGGCGCTGATGACAGCGGTGATTTCGGCAAGCAGGCCGGCGCGATCCTTGGCGCGAATGGCGAGCTGTACGGGGAAAGTGGTGGCGCTTTCTCCGCCCCACTCGACCGCGATGCGGCGTTCGGATTGATAGAGCAGATTCTGCACATTGGGGCACGAGCGGGTATGCACGGCAACACCGCGGCCGCGCGTGATATAGCCGACAATTTCATCGCCGGGGATGGGATTGCAGCACTTGGCGCGGAAAACGAGCAGGTCGTCATGGCCCTTCACGACCAGAGGGGCCTCGCCAATGCCGAGCATGCGCTTGACCGTCTTGACCAGCGTGGGCTTGGTGTCATCCGCAGCTTCCGTCGGCTTGACGCTATCGCCCAAGACTTTGGTCAATACCTGGCGCGCGGAATATTTTCCGAAGCCGACCGCCGCAAACAGGTCTTCCACTTTGGACAGGCCGTAGTCGGAGGCGGCCTTCTGAAGGTCCGCTTCGTCGATTTTTTTCAGGCTACGGCCAAACGCACGCGATTCCTTTTCGAGAAGGCGGCGGCCCATTTCGGTGGCTTCTTCGCGCTCATGGACGTTGATCCAGTGGCGAATCTTGCTTTTGGCTCCGGAAGATTTGACGAAGCTGAGCCAATCGCGGCTTGGGCCGTGGCCTTTTTGTGTAAGGATTTCGACGACGTCGCCGCTGGAAATTTCGTGGCGCAACGCAACCATCTGGCCGTTGATTTTTGCGCCGACGCATTGATGGCCGACTTCGGTGTGCACGGAGTATGCGAAGTCAACGGGAGTGGCGCCGGCAGGCAATTCGAGGACGCGACCCTTGGGCGTGAACGCATAAACTTCGTTGGGTGCGAGGTCCACTTTTAGTGTGGTGAGGAATTCGCCGGGCTCCTGCAACTCCTGCGACCACTCGATCAACTGGCGCATCCAGGTAATGCGCTGGTCATCGTCGCCCGCGGGTTTGCCGTCCTTGTATTTCCAATGAGCGGCGACGCCTTCTTCGGCGATGCGGTGCATTTCCTGCGTGCGGATCTGAACTTCGAAGGCCTGGCCGGCGTGAATCACCGTAGTGTGTAGCGACTGGTACAAGTTGGGCCGGGGCATGGCGATGTAGTCCTTGAAACGGCCGGGCACCGGACGCCAGATGTGGTGGACGACTCCGAGTGCAGCGTAACAGTTGCGCTCGTTGTCGGTGATCACGCGAACCGCCAGCAGGTCGTAAACCTGTTCGAGGCCGCGCTGCTGGCGCACGATCTTGCGGTTCAGCGAATACAGCCCTTTGACGCGTGCTTCCAGTTCGGCCGGAATGCCGTTCTCTACCAGCTTGGAACGAATGGTGGCCTGAACCTCTTCGAGAAAGCGCTGGTGAATCGGATGTTTTTCGGTGACTTCTTTCTGAAGTGCCAGGAAGGATTCTGGCTCCAGCACGCGGAAGGAGAGATCTTCCAGTTCGTTTCGGATGATACCCATGCCGAGGCGATGCGCGATGGGTGCGTAAATCTCCAACGTTTCGCGGGAAATGCGTTGCTGCTTGGCCGGCTCCAGGTATTGGATGGTGCGCATGTTGTGCAGGCGATCGGCCAGCTTGACCACCACGACGCGGACGTCGTTGACCATGGCCAGCACCATCTTGCGCACATTTTCCGCCTGGCGCGTTTCGGGAGTGGGCATGCTGAGACGGCCGATTTTGGTGACGCCTTCGACCAACCGGGCGGTTTCTTCGCCGAAACGTTCCTGAATGCGGGAGACGGGAAATTCCGTGTCTTCGATGACGTCGTGCAGCAGCGCGGCGGAAAGTGTAGTGGCGTCCATGCGCATGTCGGCGAGGATGTGCGCGACCTCGAGGAGGTGCGTCAGGTAGGGCTCGCCCGAGCGGCGGAACTGGTCGCGGTGGCGCTCGGCGGCGATATCGTAGGCTCGGCGCACCAGCCAGGGATCATCGGCGGGCCGGTTTTTCTTGAGTTTGTCGAGCAACTCGGACAGGCGAGCGTCCAGCAGGCGCTCGGTGCGGTCGCGGTTGAAAAGCAGCGGCAGATTGGCCGACCCGGACATGACTATAGTTTACGCCGTAAGGTGCAGGAGCGCGAGAGGCGTGGGAATGCCAGTAAAAACAAAGCGGGGCATCCGAAGATGCGCCGCTTAAAAACCGTGCGTCAAAGATTGCGATGCGTCAGGTTGCTGGTTGGGGCTGCGAAGCGCGTTTCTGTTTGACTTCCTTGACCTTGTCGACTAGGTCGTCGGCTTGCTTCTGGTAGTCGGCGCGTTCGCTGGAGCTTTCGACCATATCGGCCTTGCGGCGATAGAGCAGATTCAGATAAGCCATGGCGTCGTCGTAGTCGGGACGGAGGGAGATGGCCTTCTGCAGATCGGTGATGCCTTCGTCGATCAACGAACCGTACTTGGCAACATACTCGGCGCGAACGGCTGGCGGCAGCGGATCGGTGTCTTTCACCTGCTTGCGGATGTTCTTCTCGTTGTAGTCTTTACGCATTTCGCCGTTGGCGCGGAAAGCCAGCGTCCAGTCAATCACGCCGATCCAGTAATACGGCTCGGGATCCTCGGGCTTTAGCTGAATGTGCTTCTGATGGTAGGTCTTGGATTCTTCAAAAAGTTTCGGATCGTAGGGAGTGCCGGCCATCTGGAAAAGGATGGAGCCAATGCCGTCGATGGCGTTGAGGTTATCCGGATTGGTGCCCAGGATATCTTTGAACTCCTGAATCGCCTGTTTGCCGATATTGCGGTTCTGCTCGGAGGGAGCGCCGGGAATGTACTGGCTGGCGTAAGCGGTCGCCAGATAGAGCCTGGCGTTGAGCAGCGTAGGATCCAAATCCTTGGCCTGCTTGAAGTCTTCGACGGCTGCGTCATATTGGCCGTTCTTGAACGACTGAACGCCCTTGTTGAGCAGGTCGCGCGCCTTCAGTTTGTCGCAGCCGGAAAAGCCGGCGGCAACCAGCAGCAGCGTAAGAAACGCCGCGGCTTGGCGAAAAGAAGATGCGGACCGCGGAAGGGCCGAATGTGCAACCGGTGCTTGATTCATCGAAGCGTCCATCCCCACGAAAAAAGTCAGATACGCCCTGCGCGGGCTATTCCATCACAATCAACGACTTTGTACCAGTCCCGGAGTCAACAAGCCCACGGATATTCCCGAGCCGTGCATTACATCTACCACTCTGGCTACTTGCGCGAACTCTACCGGAGCCTCGCCGCGAATGAATGCAACCTTGGAGGCGCGCTGCTTGAAAATTGCCTCGAGACGGTTCCCCAACTGGTCCCAAGCTACAGGCTCCTGGTTGATGCGCAACTCGCCGCTGGCTTGTACCTGTACCACGATCACGGTTTCCGGGGGCGGAGCGGTGGTGGAAGTTGCGGGCTGAGGCACCATCGCGTCCAAACCCTTCTGGTGGTGCGGGATGATCATGAAGATCACCAGCAGAACCAGCAGGATGTCGATCAGCGGAACGACGTTCATTTCAACGAACACGCCGCCCTTGCCACCCACTTGCATTGCCATAATCCACCTCGCAAAAAAGAATGGGTTTCAGGGCTTGTACTCACAACCCTGAGGTTAACCATCCCGGCGAGAAGGACTCATACAATCCCTGGAAAAACTTTTGGCCGCGAGCACGGCCGGCGGGCTTACTGCCCCGCTTCCAGCTTGGCGGTGATCAACCCAACTTTGTCGATTCCGGCTGAGCGCATGATATCGATGGCGCGCGCCACTTCCTGGAAGAGCACTTCGTTGTCGCCCTTGACGAACGCGACCTTTTCCGCGCGATCCTTAAAAATCTGTTCGATGCGCGGCCCGAGGCCCTCCCAAGTGGAATCTTCGTTGTTGATCTTGACTTTGCTGTCCTTGGTGATTTGCACGACGACCGTCTTGTTTTCCAGGTCCTGATTCTGCTGCTGGTTCGGATTGGGTTGAGGTACCAGCGTGTCAAGGCCCTTCGGCGTCAGCGGCGTTATCACCATGAAAATAATTAACAGCACCAACAAAATATCAATCAGCGGAACGACGTTCATTTCCGCGATTGCGCCACCCTTGCTGTCTCCTACTTGCATCCCCATTGCGAGTCTCCTGTCAGCCCGTCCTTTTGAGATCAGGGTCTGTAAAACAAACCCTTAAACCCTGCGAAGGACCGGAGCCGTTGCGGCGCGCCGGGTGGGAGCCGGCGCGGCCCGCAGAACTGCTCTAACGAATGGTATTTACTAGCCGCAACCTCAGTCGCCTGCAGGCGGCGGAGGCGGCTGGCCAGTCCTTTCATTGCGCTCGGTCAGCAGGCCGAGCTGATCCACACCGGCGGAACGAATCTCGTCCACGATGGCAACCACGTCACCATACTTGGCGCGAGCGTCGCTCTTGAGGTACACGGTCTTGTCCTGCCGGTTGGCGATACGATCCTTTACTTGCCCGGAAAGATCGGCTTTCGCCGTTTGCGTATTGCCCAGGAAGATGTTTCCGTCGCGGGTCACCGCCACCACGATGGCATCATCCCTGTCCGCTTCCTGCATGTCCTTGGCGGTATTGGTGCGCGCCAGGTCCACGGGCTTGGTTTTCTGCAACATCGGCGTGACCACCATGAAGATGATCAGCAGCACCAGCATGATGTCGGCCATGGGAATAACGTTGGGCGACGCCATCTGACTGCCCGCTTGCGGTTTATACCGCCCGCCTTCTGTGTGACCGGCTTTCGCCATGTCCGGCTCCTTTACTTCTTGGCCGCTCCGCGGCGGAGAATGAAGTAGTTGATCAGCTCCATCGAGGAGTTGTCCATCTCGACGTCGAACGCTTCGACGCGGTTGGTGAAGTAGTTGTACGCCCACACGGCAGGCACAGCCACGATCAAGCCGAGTGCGGTGGTGACCAACGCTTCCGCGATACCACCGGCGACCGCCGACAGACCGGTCGCGTGGCTCTGTTCGATACCTTTAAACGCGTTCAAGATGCCGACCACGGTGCCGAACAGTCCGACGAACGGAGCGGTCGAGCCGATGGTGGCCAGTGCCGAAAGGCCGCGCTTCATTTCCGCGTGAACGATGGCGACGGAGCGCTCGAGGCCGCGTTTGGCCGCCTCCACCACGTCCGAATCGGACACCTGCTGCGAAGCGGACTGGAATTCGCTCAAGCCGGTCGCCACAACCTTGGCGATGTGGCTCTTCTTGTTGCGCTCGGCGATGGCGATGGCTTCGTCGAGTTTGCCGTCTTTCAGAGCCCCGGCAACCTGCTGAACGAAAATGCGCGACTGCTTGCGCGCGGCGCTATACATCAGCGCGCGATCAATCATCACGCCGAATGAATAGATAGAGAGGACAAACAGAGTAATGACCACCGCGCGGGGCAGAAAGCTCATCTGCGACCACATGCTGCGCAGGTCCCAGCTTGAAGCAGGGGGCGTCTGCAGCAACATGGCGGCATAAACGTACAAAGTGGCTACCATTCGTTTTGCTCCTTAAGACTGGCCGCTTGACGGCCATCCTTGATTAGTTCCGTGTGGCTGGCGGCGTTGTTCGCGCCACGCGCCAACGAAGTTTGCTGCCAAATCAGTGCTGCGCGAAACGCCCCGCATGTCCCACGACCCGCGTGGCGTTTCGTTTACTGCATGAACTACTGGTTCAGCGAGAAGATCACGTCAATCGTGGTGTCGACTTCGACCGGCTCGCCATTGAGGGTAGTCGGCTGATATCTCCACTGGCGAACCGCGTCGAGCGCGGCCTGCACTAGGAGAGGATGTCCCGACATTACCTCGAGTTGCTGCACCGAACCGTCTTTGGAAATGAGGGCGTGCAAACGCACCGTGCCGGAGATGCGCGTCTGGCGCGCCAGCGGCGGATACTGTGGCTGCACACGATTCACGAGCTTTGCGGCCTGCACCGCGCCGCCCTGGCGAATGCGCGTTTGCGTCGGCTTCGGAGGAGGCGGCGCACCACCCACTCCGCCGATTACACCGCCGATCACGCCGCCCATCTGGCCGCCCGGAACGCCTCCAGGCACGCCACCCATGGCGCCCATCGCATCGGGCTGCTCGGCCTCTTCCTTAATAATCTTCACTTCCTTAGGGATGACCTTCGGCGCCACCAGTTTGCCGGCGTCCATCAAATGGACTTGCGGCTTCACTTTGACGATTTGCGTCGCCGCGGGCGGTGGGGGCGGCGGCGGTGGGGGCGGCGGTGCGATTAGTAAAGTCGCCAAGCTCGCTTTCGGCAAAGCTTCCGTATAGATCAACGGGATCAGGATGAGCACTGCGAGAAAGGTGGCCTGAACAACGCCGGACAGAATTACCGTCCACGGCTTGTTGGTCTTCTTCCCCTTTGGACTCGAAACTACCATTTCCTCGAACATGGTCCCTACCTCCTCCCGGCGGGAGCAAGACGCGCTGTACTCGTCTCACCATTCCGGGGTTTGTTGCCGGCTGCGGGTCCGGTTCCTGCTGCTGCCGCTCCCTGGCCTTTCCAGCGATGCCACCAGACGACGAGCGGCGCAGCGATGCCAAAACTGGAGTACGTTCCTACCACAATCCCCACCACCAGGGCAAAGGAGAACGCGCGAAGCACCTGGCCGCCCATGAGGAACAGCACGAGCACGGTGAGAAAAGTCAGACCGCTGGTAAGTATCGTTCGCGACAACGTTTGGTTGATGGACTTGTTGACGATGTCCTTGAAATCTTCCTTGCGCAGCAAACGATTGTTTTCGCGGACGCGGTCGAAAATGACGATCGTGTCATTCATGGAATATCCGACGAGTGTCAGCAGGGCCGCGATGACCGTCAGCGAGATTTCAAAGTGCAAAAGAGAAAAGAATCCCAGCGTAATTAAAACGTCGTGGAAGACCGCCAGGACGGCCGCCGCCCCAAAGACCCACTCGAATCGGAAGGCAATATATAACAGCATGCCGCCCAAAGCATAGAGGGTAACGTAAACCGCCTGGCGACGCAGCTCGGCGCCAACTTTGGCGCCGACGATTTCCGGGCTGCGCACCACAAATGGCGACAGCGCATAGCCATCTTTCAGCGACGCGACAACGGCTGGCGTGACGCCCGATACTTTCCCTATTTCGTCAAAATTCGTGGCCAGGCCGCTCAGCGTACGGTCGCGGTATTCCAGAATCTGCCGTGCCAGTTGTTGATAACGTTCGCCCGCGCCTGCGGAAAGACTCAACGGATCCTTTTGCGTGAGGTAAGCGGCGAGTGCCGCCGGCGTCGCGGAGTTGAAATCGGGCTTGCCGCTATTGCCGGTGCCGTATGCGGCGTTCAGCGCCGTAAGCACCTGCTTCAAGCTCAAATCGAGCGCTTCATCGCTGGTACTATTCTCATTCTGCGCCACGAAGATCTGCACTTCGTTGGAGTTGCCGCCGATGTCGCTGATGCCCTGGATTTCGCTGTTGCCCAATCCTTGTTTGCTCAAAGCGCCGCGCAGCTGATCAATGTTCGGCGGCTGGGCAAATTTTACGTCTACGTTGGTGCCGCCTTTGAAGTCGATTCCGTAGTACAGGCCGCCTTTGGCAAAAATCGAAATCCAGCCGGCGAGCAGAAGAATAGCGCTCAAAGCATAGAAATACTTGGCTTTGCCCATCCAGTCGATATTGGGCTCTTTGAAGAACTCGATCATTCCGATTTTGCTTCCCTTCCTTAGACTCCGGCGAGTTCCGGTTTGTTCCCGGCCCCGGGTTTCCGGGCTTGTAAAGTACAAATCCGGAAAAATCAAAGACGGGTAAGCAGCAGCCCGCCATCGTCCATCACAACCGGGCTAGAACCAATACAGCGTTCTTCCCATGAGTTGATAGGAAGAATGTCTTGTCAGTCCTAGTACACGCCAGGCAGCGCTAGATGCTTAGCTCTGCCTGACGGTCCATCTTCGCCAGGTGATACTGGAAAATTGTCTTGGACACGTAAATCGCTGTGAACACGTTCGCGATCAAACCGATGGTCAGGGAAATCGCAAATCCGCGAATCGGACCGGTTCCGAACAGGAAAAGGAAGAACGCCGAAACCACCGTCGTTACGTGAGTATCGATAATCGTCAGAAACGCCTTGTCGAAGCCGGCGGAAACAGCTGACGCTGCCGACTTTCCATTGCGCAACTCTTCGCGGATGCGTTCAAACACCAGAACGTTGGAGTCCACGCCCATACCAATGGTCAAAATGACGCCGGCGATGCCCGGCAACGTGAGTACCGCGCCGAAATAAGCGAGCGCCGCGAGCAAAATGACCAAGTTGAGCAGCAAAGCGACGACCGCGTTTGCTCCGGAAAGTTTGTAGTAGAAGAGCATGAACAACATCACTACGATCAGGCTCAAAACCGAAGCCTGCACGCCATGGCGGATCGAGTCAGCTCCAAGCGATGGTCCGACGGTTCGCTGTTCAAGATACTTGATCGACGCTGGCAAAGCTCCGGCGCGAAGCACAAGTGCGAGGTCGTGTGCGGACTCTTGGCCAAAATTGCCTTCGATCATGCCGTTGTCGTCGATGCGCCCGTTGATGACCGGCGCTGAGTAGACTTTGTGTTCCAGCACGATCGCCAGCTGGCGTCCTTTATTGGTTTCGGTGAATGGTCCAAAACGTCGTGCCGCTTCGCCGGACAGCACAAAGTTGACTTGCCACTGCGACGGGTTGTTGGTGTTGCGATTTTCCGTGGCCGTGCGCAGATCGCGTCCCGTCACCACCGGCGCGCGCTCCACCAGGTACCAGACTTCGCCGCTCGGAGCCTGCTGCGAAGCTCCTCGCCCGCGCGGATCTTCCTGCATCAGCTGCGTACCCGGGGGCAAAATGCCGCCGTGCGCGCTCAACGCCTCGGTCTGAGAAGAGTAAGTGCGCGGATCTTCCACCAGGCGCAATTCCAGCTGGCCGCCGGCTTGAATCACCTCTTTCGCGCGCGAGGGATCGCCTTCACCCGGCAGCTGCACCAGAATTTCATTTTCGTTGCGGCCGCGGCGCTGGATCGTCGGCTCCGTCAGGCCCAGCGCGTTGATGCGGCGGTCGATCGTTTCGAGCGACTGCGTCATCGTGTTTTCCTGGATCTGCGCGATGGCGCTATTCTTCAAAGTCATGGTGTAGCCCGACTGTTCGCCGGCGGCGGGTGCTGTGTCCCACAGATTTCCATATTGCTGCTGCACCAAGTCGCGGAATTGCGAAACCTGATTCAAGTCCACGTTGCGCACCAGAATGTGCGTATCGTCCACGCGGCGAATTTCGTCGAAACGTATATTTTTGTCGCGCAGCTGTTTGGTCAGCCGGTCCACCATCTGGTCGGTTTCCTGGGCGACGGCTTCCTGTACCTGCACTTGCAGCACCAGGTGGGTGCCGCCCTGGAGGTCCAGCCCCAGCTTGATCTGCTTGCTGAAGTTGTCCTTGATCTGCGCCAGCGAGGTCGGAAAGGTCGGCAGCCCGATCAATCCGTAAATACAGACAAGAATTACCGCAGCGATGAACAGCGCTTTCCACTTCAAATTAGGGTTCATGTTGAGAAAGGACGGCTGGAAATCCACCGTAGTTGGAGTCGGCTGCTGTGCCGTCGAAACGACAGCCCGCTGTGCAGCCGCTGAGATGAAATTGTTTCCATTGCATGGCAGGCGGCCTTACTTGGCATCCTCGGTCGCCTCCACCTGCGCAATCGCCGAACGCGCGATGCGAATCTTTACCTGGTCGGCGATTTTCAGAATGACCGTGTCGCCGTCGATTCCATTCACCGTGCCGTATATGCCGCTGGTGGTGATTACTTTGTCGCCATTCTTCAGCGCGGCCAGCATGGCCTGAGTCTTTTTCCGCTGCCGCTGCTGCGGCAGGATCAGCATTACGTAGAAAATGCCCATGACAATAATCATGGGCAGGAACATGCCCAGGCCGCTGCCCGCTCCGCCTGTCTGCAATAAGAGTGCCGCCGTCATCAGTTTCAAAAATTCTTTCCTTTTTGGAATTACCGTTGCTCGTCGGGAATATCCACCAATCGCCAAGGGCGAGCCACTTCACCCTCGCGTTCCCTGCCGGCTGGATTCTCTGTGCGGTTCTCCGAGGAGCAGCCGACAATCCGTGCAGCGTGTTACGCGGGACCCGCTGCGTAACGCATCCGCACCTCGGATGAGAATTTCGCTAGATTCCCAAACTCGATAGCCTCGCGGATTTGCCCCATTAAGTCAAGGTAAAAGTGGATGTTGTGGTGGGTCGCCAGAATCGCCGCGGTGAGTTCTCCTGCGGCGAACAGATGCCGAAGATAGGCGCGCGTGTAGCGCCGGCAAACGCTGCAGCCGCACGCCGGATCGAGCGGCCGCTCGTCTTGCGCGTAGCGTGCGTTCTTGATGAGAACTTTGCCTTCGCTGGTGTAAATGCAAGCATGCCGTGCCGCGCGTGTCGGCAAAACACAGTCCATCATGTCGATGCCAAGTGCCACGTAATCGGCGATTTGCTCGGGACGTCCTACACCCATGAGGTAACGCGGCTTGTCTTTGGGCAATAACGCCGTCACTTCCGCCGTCATCTCGCAGGTCACGCTGTGCGGTTCGCCGACCGCCAAACCGCCCACTGCGTAGCCAGGAAAATCAATTTCGATCAACCGCTGCGCGCTTTCGCGGCGCAGGTCCGCGAACGTCGCTCCCTGCACAATTCCAAATTGCCACTGCGACAGCTCGCCGTTACGGCCCGCGCATTCCAGAAAAAAGTTGCGCGCCCGCTTGGCCCAAGCCGTCGTCCGCTTGACCGCGGATTCGGCAATTCCACGAGGCGCCGGCGTCTCGATGCATTCATCCAGCACCATGGCAATATCAGACCCTAGCGCCAGCTGAATCTCCGCCGCTTTTTCCGGGGTGAGCAGATGCTCCGCTCCATCCAGATGCGAGCGGAACCGCACACCTTCGTCGGTGATTTTTCGCAGCTCGGAAAGGCTAAAGACCTGATAACCGCCGGAGTCGGTGAGAATCGCCCGGTTCCACGACATGAATTGGTGCAACCCACCCAATTTGCGGATCAGCTCATGCCCAGGCCGCAGATATAAATGATAAGTGTTGCCAAGGATGATCTGTGCGCCTAACTCTTCCAGCGCTTCGTTGCGCAGGCTCTTGACGGTAGCCTGCGTGCCCACCGGCATGAACACCGGCGTCTCGATCGGCCCGTGTGGAGTCATCAAACGGCCGCGCCGTGCTCCGCCCGCCTCCGTCTTCAACCCTGCAAACGAGAAATTCACTCACTCAGTGTATCAGGAGAAAATCCACGCCAGCCCTGCCTTGCAGGCAACGTAGATGGCCCAAACCGCAAGCACGATGCCGAAGGCTTTGCCTTTCAGCTTCTTCGGGTTGATCGCGGTGAAGCCGATCGAAATCAGGAACATGGTCCAGAGGCTGAAAATGTCGATGGACTTCCCCAACGACATCAACGCCTTGGGTGTGCTCTCTGGAAGAAAGGCACCCACGTTGGTGGCAATCGGATTGTCCAGGTCCACTGTGCCCGGCGCCTTCAAATAAAGAACGATGATGAAAAACAGCGAATACAATATCCATGGAAAGTAGGCGTGCGCTACGATCCCCATCGATGTGCCGAACTTGGCGTTTGCTCCGCCAATCACATTGTATGCGAGCAGCAGCACTGCGCCGACGATCAACGCCTGCAAGATCGGCCACGCCACTCCAAATCCGTAAGCGATTCCTGGCGAAATTTTCGCGCTCATCGCCATTTGCTGTTCCTTCTGCTCGGGGGTCAGGTTCGCCGCACGCGGGCTCTCTTCAATGCGCTTCGCCGCCACGTCGCGCCAGTCGATCTTCTGGTTCATGACAAACGCAACGACTATTCCCAGCACAGCCATCAGCGCCACCGGCAGGATCCAGCTCGGCCGCGCAGCAATATCTTCAAATGTGGATTGGGGCGAGAAAAATACGCCGATCAGCCTGCCAAAATGATTCACGGGAACCGGGGGCTCTGGCGCACCAGTAGCCACCACAGGGGGCGTTGCCATACAATTTCCTCCACCACGAGTTCTCAAACCTAGCGTCTGTTCTGTCCTACGAACGTGGTGGCCGCAAAATATCACTAACGGAGAAAAAGAGAAACTCTCGAGGTTCTGTCTCAAGGTCCTGCCCGCTAAAGCTCACACCGCCGGCACGGCTGCCAGCAATTCTTTGGTGTATTCGTCGCGCGGGTCCCGCAAGACCTGCTCGGCGCCGCCTGTCTCCACAATCTTTCCGCGCCGCATCACCGCAATCCGCGTAGCAATCTGCGCCACCACCGGCAAACTGTGCGAGATAAAGAGATAGGTCAGACCAAACTCGCTCTGCAATTCTTGCAACAGCAGCAACACTTGCGCACCTACCGAGACATCCAGCGCTGATACCGGCTCATCCGCCACTACCAGCTTTGGCCGCAAAATCAGCGCCCGCGCGATCCCGATGCGCTGCCGCTGCCCGCCCGAAAACTCGTGCGGATACCGTCGCAGCGCGCCTTCATCCAGTCCAACACGCCTCAACATCGCCACAGCCTGCGTGGTTCGCTCTTCGCCGCTGAGCGCTTTTTCGTGAATCGCCAGCGGCTCCCCCACGATTGCTACGACCCGCATCCGCGGATTCAGCGACGCAAACGGGTCCTGAAAAATCATTTGCATCTGCCGCCGTGCGCGCCGCAATTCACTTCCTTTTAACTTCAACAAGTCGCGCCCGCCAAACAATATCTCGCCCGCGTCCGGCTCAATCAGCCGCAGCAGCATCCGTGCCAGCGTAGTCTTTCCGCACCCGCTCTCTCCCACAATCGCCAGCGTCTCGCCGGCGCGCACTTCCAGATTCACGTCGTCCACCGCAAGAAATCGCTGCCCACCACCCCCGTCCTCGCGCGCCCCCGCCCGCGCGTAGCTCTTCCTCAGCCCCCGCGCGCTTAACAAGATTTCGCCCTGGCTCATACCAACACACACCTTGCCGCGTGCTCGGCATTCGCCGCCCGCAACTCCGGCACCGCCGCCCGGCACTCATCTTTCCTCACGCCGCACCGCGGCTCGAACGCGCACCCCGGCGGCAGCGCCGTCAACTTCGGCACACTCCCTGCTATCGGCATCAATTTCCCGCGCTCGAGTTTCGGCGAAGCCGCGAGCAATCCCTGCGTGTAAGGATGCCGCGGCACGCCCAGCACTCCCTTCACCGGTCCTTCTTCCACCACGCGTCCTGCGTACATGACCGCCACGCGATCTGCCACCTGCGCCACCACTCCCAAATCGTGCGTAATGAACAACAGCCCCAATCCCAGCTCGCCGCGCAATTTCCGCAGCAGCTCCAGAATCTCCTTCTGCACCGTCACATCCAGTGCCGTCGTCGGCTCATCCGCAATCAGCAAGCGCGCCTGCGCCAAACTCGGCTCCGCCAGTCCCGCCGCAATGGCCATCGCGATCATTACGCGCTGCCGCAATCCGCCGCTCAACTGGTGCGGAAACTGCTTCGCCCGTTCGCCGGGCTCAGGCACGGCCGCCAGCCGCAGCGCCTCCGACATATTCTTTCGCACCAATTCCGCCGCCATCTTTGGGTTGTGCGCGCGAATCGCTTCTTCCACCTGCGCGCCCACGCGCATCACTGGATTCAGCGAAGTCATCGGCTCCTGAAAGATCATCGCCATTTCGCGCCCGCGCCGCGAACGCATCTCTTCGTCGCTCAACTGCAGCACATTCCGCCGAGCGTCGTTACCGGTTTGGTCGCCCGCGTCGCCGCCCGCGAGCCACGCCTCGCCCCGCACTCGCGCACCGGTCGGCAGCAATCCCATCAGCGCCAAAGACAACATCGTCTTACCGCTGCCCGACTCGCCCACTAATCCCAAACACTCGCCCGCGCCAACACGCATCGACACCTCATTTACCGGACGCACCCATCCCTGCTCCGTCGGCAACTCCACGGTCAATCCGCGCACATCCAACAGCGGCTTCATTCCTTCATCTTATGAGGTTTTTGCACAACAGAAATGGATTTGCCCACGCCGCATTCGAAACAACCAACTGTTCTTTACCTTTTCTCTACGGGAACCACAAATTTCAGCGCCGTATGCGTAGCCGAAAATCCCACCACCTTCACATCCTTCAATCCCGCTTTTCTCCCCGCGCCCAGCACATCGCCCTCGGTAATCTCTTTTTTTCCTTTTGGATACACCACCCACAATCCCATTGCGCCTTTGATTTTCCTCGCCGCCTTCGCAATGTTGCCGGCATCGCCGTTTCTCTCGACGAACAAGAACACCGCCTCCGTGCCTGCCGCTCCGTCCGCAACAATCTTCGCTTTGCTCTGCCGCAATTCTTTCGCAAAATCCTTTTCCACATCGCCAACCACTGCCACGCGCAATCCCGCTTTCACTCCCAGCTTCTCTACCCGCGTCTTCGGATAGAGGATCTTGTCCCGCCACTTCTCCGCCGCCGCGCCCACCGCGAACGCAAACGCCCCATCCTTGCTCTTAATCCGCAGCTCCCCATCCGCCGCCGTGACGCTCCGTATATCCGCGAACACAATCTTCACGCGGCATTCCGCCCCGCGAAAAATCAACTCGCCCGTCTCCAGCAGCGCCTTCCCCTCCGCCTTTTTCCCATCAATCCGCGCTACACATTTCGCTTCATTCCCCATCGCTCACCTTTGCTCTTACACTCGTCGTTTTGCCTGCTCGCCGCTATCTGTTCGCCGCTCGCCCTTTCGCCTGTAAACTGTATTCTTCCCATGTCCCCATCGACCGCCACCACTCTGCCCCGTACCGACTGGTCCCTCATCTGGGCCCAGCCCGGTTTCCGCTATTTCTTCTTCGCCATGTTCATTTCGCTTTTCGGCAGCGGCATGAACTTCGCCGGCGTCAGCTGGCACATACTCGCTCTCACGCACTCCACCGTCAAGGTCAGCTATCAGGTCATTGTAGCCACCGCGCCCGGCCTGCTCATCCCGTTCATCGGCGGCGTCCTGATCGATCGCTACGACCGCCGGTACCTTGGCATCGCGCTCGACTTCTGCCGCGGCATCGCCGTCCTCTTCACCGCCTGGGTCGCCTGGCGCGGCCATCTCGAACTCTGGCATCTGTATCTCATCACGCTCATCATCGGCGTCGGCTCTGCCATGTATTGGGCCGACGTCAACGCGCTGGTGCAGGAAGTCATCCCCGCCAGCCAGTTCACCGGAGCCAACGCCGCCGTCGTCATAGGCGTGCAAACCGGCATGCTCTTCGCCGGAGCACTGGTCGGCTTCATCTACGACCGCGCCGGCATCGCCGGCATTCTCCTCGTCGACGGCCTCACCTATTTCGTCTCCGCCTGGTGCCTTTACAAACTCCGCCGCGGCTACGTTTCGCCGCGCGACCATCTCACCAAATACCCGCGCGAATTTTCCGAAACCACCGAAGCCACCGCCGAAGCGCTCGAATCCGCCGAGATGCCCGACGTCGCCGAAGCCGGCCTCTCGCTCGCCGTCTACTCCGATCTAAAGGAAGGCGTCGCTTATCTGCGCAAGCAGCCCACCGTCCGCGCTCTCGGCATCACCCACTCCATCCTCATGGCCGGCGTAGTCAGCGCCAACGTCCTCGTTGTCGCGCTCGCTGCCGACATTCTGCATCGCGGTGCGCGCGGCCTCGGTTATCTCGAAGCCGGCTGGGGACTCGGCGCCATCATCGGAGGCCTGCTTGCCTCGCAACTTCCCAATCGCCTGCGCATGACGCTCTACGCTTTCGCTCTCGCCGGACTCGCCCTTGGCCACCTGGCCATGCCTTTCATCACCGTTTTGGTTTTCGCCATCCTGTTTCAAGCGCTCTTCGGATTCTTCCGCTCACTCTCTGGCGTGGTCGCCCAAGCCTCGCTCATGCACATCGTCCCGCGCCACTTCATGGGCCGCACTCAATCCGCCATGGCCATCTCCACCACCATCCTCCAACTCCTTATGAGCTTCGCCCTCGGCTGGCTCTCCCAACAACTCAACATCTACGCCGCCTTCGCCTTCCTCGCCTTAATCTACGCCCTGGGCACCGCCTCCGCTTTCCACGCCCGCCGCCTCCTCGCTCTGGGCGCTTAGCGCTCTCTATTCGGCCTTCTTTCCGCTTTAGACGTTTCTACGCCGCGCCAAAACGAAAAGCTCCAGACGCATCACGGACGCCTGGAGCTTCCCTCGCCTAGTGAAGGTTGTTGTCGTCAGGATTTAGTGCCCGCGACGGTTAAACGCATCCTCATACGCCCGCAAGAATCCCTTTCGATACTGCTCCTTGTACTGCTCTTTCGTTCCGTAGCTCTTGCGGTACCCGTGATCGCCGTCCTCATACGAATCATGTTTTTCCGGACGATAATCCTTCTTCTCAGTGAAGTCGTGCCGCCCCGCGCTGAGCCCATCGCGGTAGCCGGTGTCAAAGGCCACATCGGCGTAGCTCCAGTTGTGATAATAGCGGTCGTCCTCCTCGCGCCTGGCGATCCGGTCGGGATCATAGTCATCTCTCAGGCCATAAATGTCCGCGCGGATCGGGCGGTTTTTGAAACCGTCTTCATATCCGTCTCGGTAGCCATCGCGATAGCCACGTTGAAAATCCGCTCGCGAACCCATGAAATCCTCAAACCCCAGGTCAGCTCTGCGGTAATCTTCGGTTTCGTAGCTGGGCGCCGAATTGCTGTTCAGGTCCGCTCGCCCCTGCCGCAAACCATCGCGATACCCGTGCTGATGTCCGTGCTCGCGTGCATCCGTCGAGCCGCCATAGATCACCACTCTGTCTTGAGCCTGGAGATGGGTTAGTGTTCCCACGAAAAATCCCGCCAACAACAGAACTCCCATGTATTTGGCTAGCCTCAGCATTTTGCCTCCCAGCTGTATCGTTCTTGCCGACAGCTTTGCCATAATTCTCGCGTCCAGCCGAAGCGCAGGTCGATTGGTGGTTCGCCTTAGGAACCGGCTCGCTGCGTTCTACAGCGCGTACCGCAAATTCCTTAGAGAAAGCCCGGTAGACATGTTCTCCTGCGCCGTGTTTTCTGGTTGTCGCTTCAAGCCTCCGCAACAAATGCACTTTGTGATTCCGAGCGAAGTGCCTTGTTCTCTGTTACTGGCTCCGGGATTCTGGGCTCGCCGTAAACCGCATTACGCTTCCTATCCTGCATCCACGCCAAACCTATTGCGCAGTTCTCGGGCACCCCCATGAGTGATTCGAACTGCCCTGGTGTCTTGTCTCCGCGCAATCCATCCCAGCGCCAGAAATCGCACACGAATCGCCGCGCCAAGGGCTCCGGCGATATGTGGACGCCGCTCGGTCCAGTCAATGCACTGCCGCGCGAAGGAACGTCGCAAACCGCGTACCTTCCCCACGTCAATCCCTAACGCTTGGAAACACTCGCGCCCGCATGGTCCCAGTTCATAGTCGAATTCGCCGCGCCGCCGAATCGCTTTCTCTTCCTCCAACCGCCGCGCGAACTCGACGGCCACGCGCCCCGCAAGGTGGTCATAGCAGGTCCGTGCCACGTACATCTCCCGATTCGCCCGCGGGCGAATCGCGTCGGCGCGGGGCTCAGTGGTCGCAATCGCTCCGAGCGCTTCCAGTGCGCGCGCCACTTCCGGCCCAGCCAGGCTGTAGTAGCGATGCCTGCCCGCGCTGCGTACAGCCAGCAAACCGCCGTCTAGTAGCTTCGAAAGATGCCCGCTCGCCGATTGCGCCGAGACATTCGCCGTGAAGGCCAATTCACCCGCGGTTCGTGCGCGGCCATCGAGCAAAGCCACCAGCATTTCCGCGCGCGCGCGGTCGCCAAGTAACTCTCCTATTGTTGCGATGGGATACGTCGTGTTCATGATTTGAGTGTAGCGCCGTGCCGGCAACGACGTTTCATCCGCGCGTGAAACGTTCAAGTCACGGGCGCGGTAGCCTCGACCCGTATGGCGACGATCACGGTTTCGCGAAAGCCCAGTCCCCGTAAGCAGCTTGAACACTTTCCCGCCCAGCCCGCAGAGAAACCAATGACTCAACCCAAATTCCAAACCATCGAACCAAAAATTCTTTATTTCGGCACTCCCGTGGCCATGGTCAGCTCCCTAAATGAGGACGGCGCGACCAACCTCGCTCCGATTTCCTCGTTCTGGGCGCTCGGTTGGACCTTTCTTCTCGGCCTTGCCGAGCCCACTAAAACTGCCGATAACGTCAGACGCCATCCGGAATGCGTCGTGAATCTGCCGGCTCCCGAAATGTGGCCGCACGTCGAAAAACTTGCGCCGCTCACCGGCAAAAATCCCGTACCGGAAATAAAAGCCGGACAGTTTCACTATGAACGCGAAAAATTCCACGCCGCGGCACTCACTCCCATGGCCAGCGAATTGATCAAGCCGGCCCGAGTGCAAGAGTGTCCCATTCAAATGGAAGCGCGAGTCCGCTCCACCCATGCCCTCGGCGGCGAAAAACTCCAAAAAATCGGCGGAGCTATCGCCGCGGAAGTGGAAATCGTGCGCGTCCACGCTGCCAGCCATCTCGTTCTCAACCAACGCTACATCAATCCCGCAAAGTGGTCGCCGCTGATCTACAACTTCCGCCACTATTTCCGTCTGGCCACTGAAGAGCTAGGCAAAACCTTCCGCGCCGAGGTCTAGCTCGCCGCAACCCTTAACTAAGATCGTTGTCATGCTCACCGGATCGTAGATTCCGGCTCCCGCCCGGAAAGAATCTGCATTTTCCGCGTGCCCGCCCCCACCCCCTCCTGTTAGCCTTCCTCCGCCATGCACCAACCCTGCCTAACTCCGGCGCTAACTTCCCCGCCCCAACAACAAAACGACGACACCCTCACTATCGTCGCCATCAGCCTACTGGCGGCAATCATAGCCAGCATCCTGCATGAAGGCTTTGGCCACGCCGCAACAGCTTTGCTGACCGGAGCGCAATCCGGCCTGCTCACCACCGTCTCCTGGTCCAGCGCGCAGGAGTCGCGTCTGGTCGCCGCCGCGGGAACGGGCGTCAATCTCGCCGCGGCTCTGCTCTTCTGGCTGGCGCTGCGTAGCGCGACTCGGCTCTCCGTCCGCTGGCGCTTTCTTCTGGTCTTAGGTCTGGCCTTCAATCTCTTTGACGGCACCGGCTATTTCTTTTTCTCCGGCGTCACCAATTTTGGTGATTGGGCCGCCGTAATCTCTCACTTGCCTTCGCACGGGCTCTGGCGGTTGTTCCTGATCCTCGCCGGCATGGCGTCCTAATTCGCAGCTGTGCGAATCGTCGGCAGCGCGCTGGTGCGTTACGTGGGCGTCCCCAGGAACGAGATACGGCGCCTCAACCCCCTTACCTTTATCCCGTATTTCGCCGCGGTGGCACTTTCCTGCGCTGGCGCGCTCCCGAATCCCATCGGCATTCAGCTGATGTCGCAGTCCGCTCTTCCCGCAACCGCCGGAGCCCACTCCGGCCTTCTCTGGCTGCGACACTACATTCCCGATGCGGTCGCACCTGAGCGGCCAATCCATCCGATCGAGAGGAGCTACACCTGGATCGCCGCCGCAGCCGTGCTGTCCCTAGCCTTCATCTTCGTCCTGGGCCGCGGCATTGCCCTGCATCGCTAACGCCTCAGGTATCGGTTGAACTGCCCACTCATGACTCCTCTCGACACCGCTTTGGCTGGTGTTACAATCTCGCGCGCCATCAGCCCCTTGGAGGCATTCGTGCGCTTAAACACCCTTCTCTTTCTCGCAATCGCGTCTATCCCGTCCACCACTTCCGCCCAGTCCTGCCTCGACTCCGCTGCGCCACTCACCGCCATCACGCAAACGCACGATTACGTGCAAAAACGTTCCTCCAGCTATGACCGTTCCGGAGCCAACGCCGACATGCGCCCCGTCGCTCCCGGCGAGACTCTCACGGTCATGGACGAAAACGGTCCCGGCGCCATCACCCACATCTGGTTCACCATCGCCACGCCCGAAGCGTTTCACCTCAAAAAACTCGTTCTCCGTATGTACTGGGACTCCGAATCCACTCCCAGCGTCGAAGCGCCCATCGGCGATTTCTTCGGACTCGGCCTCGGCGATTATTTCCTCTACGCTTCCACTCCACTCGAAGTCGCTCCCGACAAAGCGCTCAATTCTTTTTTCGTCATGCCCTTTCAGAAACACGCGCGCATCACTGTCACCAATGAAGGCCAGCAAAAAGTCGGCGCGCTCTACTTCAACATTGACTATCGCGCCTGCGCCAAACCGCTTCCTGCCGACACGCTCTATTTTCACGCGCAGTACCGCCAGGCTTCGCCCAACCGCGGCTGGACCAGCGACTGGACCAACAACGGCGATCCCAAGGTGAACAACAAAACCAATCTCACCGGCCAAGACAACTACGTCTGGATGGAAGCCGCCGGCCGCGGCCAGTTCGCCGGCGTCACCATGTCCGTCCTGCAAAACGAGGACTACTGGTGGGGCGAAGGCGACGACATGTTTTTCGTCGACGGCGAAAGGACTCCGTCCATCAACGGCACCGGCAGCGAAGACTATTTTCTCGGCGCGTGGGATTTCGGCGGCGGTCACTCTTTCTCTTATCCGCTGATGGGCGCGCACATCGTCGGCGAAGAACGCGCCGGCGGCCACTCGTCGCTTTACCGCTTCCATCTCGATTCGCCCGTCACCTTCACCAAGTCCTTCAAAGCCACCATCGAACACGGCCACGGCAATCATCGCTCCGACAATTTCTTCTCCGTAGCCTATTGGTACCAAGGCGAACCCCACGCGCCGTTCCCCGCGCTGCCTCCGGTGAACGAGCGCATCCCCCATTTCAAAGCCACCGCCGGCCCCGGCTCCCCCACGCCCTAATCCATGAGCCTGTACATGGGCCCCAAATATGACCCTTGACGCGATAACTCGACATATGTAGACTTAGAGCATGGGGATTCGCCTCCGCATCTCGCCGCAAACGCTCGATCTGCTCAGTGCGCTGCTCGACCGGCCGGCCGAATGGCGCCACGGCTACGCACTCTCCCAGTCCACCGGCATCTCCTCCGGCACGCTCTACCCCATCCTCATGCGTCTGGAAAAACTTCGCTGGCTCGAAACCAAATGGGAAGAGCCGAAAGGCGGCCGCCCGCCGCGCCATCTCTATCGCCTCACTTCGCCGGCCCGCGCGTGGGCGCGCGAAGAATTGCAGGGCGCGCGAGCGCGCAAAGTTTCGAAACCGGCTCCCGCGGAGGCCTGACGATGACGAACAAATCCTCTCCGCAGTCTGCATCACTCGCACAATTCAACCAAGCCTTCGCCAAGATTCTGCTCGCGGCCTGGCCGGAAGAAAGCAAGAGTTGGGGCGCCGCGTTCGCATCGGAGAGCGCCGCCAT
>DASSYL010000252.1:0-4015 GCA_035703315.1 Candidatus Acidiferrum sp.
GGGCGATGACAAGACTCCGGTAAAAGATCTGGTGGCCGGAAGGGTATTCCATCGGCCTGTCGGAGGCTACGTCGCGGTTGTAAATGTAGGAACGGATGAGAACTGGCTGGCGCATCCGTTTGCGATGGCGAACTTGTACGCGTACGGGCGGCTGGCGTGGAATCCAGATTTGACCGCGCGCGAAATCTGTGAAGAGTGGGCGCGGCTCACGTTTGGAAATGATCCGCTCGTCGTGAAAACTGTCAGCGAAATTGCGATCAAGTCGTGGCCCACGTATGAGAGCTACACCGGATTTCTCGGGACACAGACTTTGACGGATATTACCGGAAGCCACTATGGGCCGAACATCGAGAGTTCGGAGGAGAACGGGTGGGGGCAGTGGCACCGCGCGGACCTCGAAGGAATCGGAATGGACCGGAGCGTTGCAACCGGAACGGGATTCGCGGGGCAGTATCTTCCCGCGGTGGCGAAGATGTATGAATCGCCGGCGACGACTCCGGATGAGCTGGTGCTGTTCTTTCATCATGTTCCATACACCTACCAACTGCATTCGGGAAAATCCGTGATTCAGCAGGTCTACGATTCGCATTACGACGGCGCGGACCAGGTTGCGGAGTCGGTGCGTGAGTGGAAAACACTGAAAGAGAAAATCGACAAGCAGCGTTACGACGATGTGCTGGCGCGGCTGGAATACCAAGCGGGGCACGCGGTCGTGTGGCGCGATGCAATCTGCAATTATTTTTTGCGGCTCTCGGGGATTCCTGATGCGAATGGGCGCGCGGGAAAATTTCCCGCCAGAATCGAAGCAGAGAGCATGACGCTGAATGGCTACGTTTCGGAGGATGTAGCGCCGCGGGAGAACGCGTCAGGCGGGAAAGCGATCCAGTGCGCTGACGCGAAAGGATGCTGGGCGACGTTTCGTTTTTCCGGCGAGCCGGGAGCGCGCGAGATCGACGTGGAATACTTTGACCAGAACAATGGGGCGTCGCGGTTTCGCCTTTTTGTGAATGGACGGAAGGTCGACGAGTGGGCGGCGGACGACCATTTGCCGGCAAAGAGGATTGGCGGGGACTCCTCGACGCGGCGGCGAATTCACAACATCACTTTGCGGACTGGCGATCAGGTCCGGATCGAGGGAATTCCGGATGGAGAAGAGAAGGCAGGACTCGACTACATCGAAATTTTTCCGGAACGGAACTGAGCCAGAGGATCTCGCGACAGTCGTTTGGGACTTGGGACCTTGTCTAGTGAATTTTCGCAAGCTTCTGCAGGCTCACCAGAGAGGGGCCACTGATTGTTCGTTGAAGCTTGGCGGCGGGCCGCCCTGGTTTGAAAGGTGCAGAGTCGCGAGAAAAGGCTTGGCTTGGGGATCGTAGGCGACGCGGATGCTTCCGCCTTTGCCTGGCGAGCCATCAAAACCGTTGCGACCATCGGCGCCGTCCCGGCCGTTGTTTCCGTTCGGCGTTCCGCTGCCACCAGAGCCTCCACGACCGCCGCGGCCGCCTCTGCCGCCGGAGCCGCCTCGTCCGCCATCGGCTTTCACGGTGAGAGCACCGCCTTGCGGATCGACCAGATAAAGCCGGGTCTCAGCGGCCGCTGAAACGCTGACCTGCAGTAGAGGATGTGCGCCAGATCTGACGGTGATGAAGACTTGTACATTTGGGGCACTGCTGCCATTGCCTCCATCTTGCCCATTCGAACCATCGGTTCCATTGCCGCCGTCACCACCAGGAGAAGGGTTGTTGGGATCGATGGAGCCCAGGCTGCCGGGGGTACCGCTGATACCGTCGGTTCCGCTGAGGCCATCGGAACCTGGACGGCCGGAAAAATTTGCGACGAAGTTGTAATCGTAGGCGATGGGAATATCGAGTTCAGCACGGACATCGGGATGGGTGGGAGCGGTGATGGTGACATGCGCGGTTTTTCCGTCGCTAGTGCGAGGATCGTCGGGCAGCTGTATGTTTCCCTTTTGGTCGGCGGTTACTACCGATGCCGTGACAGTTAGATCCTGCCACAACACTTTTCCTTTGCCTTGGCCCTCGGTGACGAGGATCTTGCCATCGGGTTGCGTGAACTGAACGACCAAGGCCAGCTTCTGTCCAGGCGAGATTGCGGGGCCTTTCGGCAGACTGGCTTGCATCGATGCGATGGGAGCCTGCTCGATGCGAATTCGCGTTCCGAGCTTTAGCCTTGCGGTGGTGCAAGCGGCGAGTGTCATGAGCGACGCGCACACAGCTGAAATTGCGACGAGTTTTGGGATTGCAATGGGTCGGTGATGCTCATCCGGGCGGGAGAATGAGTGCATTTGTACGGACCTCGATCCAGGTTCGGAGGCTGGTGGTTAGACCGTGCAATTAGCAGTCAGGTTACAAGTCGACATTGGCACGGAGTATGTATGGGGTTGGTGTCAGCTAAGAAATAGTGTGGCCCTTCAGTCCCCAGGCCAATACCTCGATACCGTACTCGTGCTGAGGCTCGCATGGCGCTCCTCGATCCCTTGCAGGTGCTGCGCGAGGAATAACTCGACCGAACAGCGCTTGCGATAAGTCACAAAGCATACTGTGAACGGCTGTCCAAACTGCTGGCTTAGGACGCGCCACAGGTAGGCCTAGCCCGGCCTGCACAAGATCAAACTGGAAGATCCCGTCCTTGATGAATTGTCGGCATAAACGCAGTGTTGACCGCCCGTTCGACTCCCGGATGGTCGGCTACACCGAAGCAATCGCCAATCGATGACCCTTGAGCTTCGCACGCTACCGTAAGCGTCCGGTCCGAAGTCCGCCACACGCTCACGGTGGCGCCACCAGAAAGCAGGACCAACGAAAAGGATGACGGCAGGGTCGTGACAAAATCCGGTAGGGCCTGTGCTACCGTGGCTGAATGAGAGACCGCATGAGGCGATCGGTAAAACTTCGAAGTAGTCCTGAGGAATGAAATGGCCAGCGAGCTGACATTAAACGTGAACGGGTCGAAACAGGTGGTGAGGGTGGAGGTGGATACGCCGCTGCTGTTTGTGCTGCGAAACGAATTGAAGCTGACGGGACCGCGGATGGGCTGCGGGATGGCGCAGTGCGGCGCTTGCGCAGTGTTGCTGGATGGCGAAGAGGCACGCGCGTGCGTGACGCCGGTGTCGTATGCGGTGGGCAAGAAGGTGACGACGATCGAGGGTTTGCCGGCGGTGTGGGCGTCGGAGAAGCATTTGAGCACCGAAGAAGCGGCGAAGACGCTGCATCCGGTGCAACAAGCATGGATCGACGAACAGGTGCCGCAGTGCGGGTACTGCCAGAGCGGCATGATGATCGCGGCAGCGGAACTGTTGAGCAGGAATCCGAATCCCAGCGTGGCGCAAATCAAGGATGCATTCACGAATAAGGGGCCGTCGCCGCACTTGTGCCGGTGTGGGACGTACGCGGCGATTATTGAGGCGGTGCAGAGAGCGGGGAAGGCGATGGGGAGTAGGGATTAGGGGACGGACAGCGGAGTACAGTGAACGGCAAGCAGTGAGTGGAGAGAAAATCCGCACCCGGGAAAAACGCAGGGTGTGGTACCCGAAGAAACGGCAAGAGGGATTCCTCGCTACGCAGATTCCGCTCGGAATAACGAGAGCTGCTTGAAGGGAGAAGTAAATGACCACGCGGACGGTAGAACTGGAAGAAAAGCCAAATGAAGTACAGATCACCCGGCGGGCGTTTGTGAAGGCGGGCGGGGCGCTGGTGGTCACGCTGGCGTTGCCGGCGGGCCGGCGGCTGATGGGCGCAGCGGAAAACTCGGCGCTAGAGGCGCCTGAGGCCGCTAGGAACACGTTGGATGCGTCGCGGGTGGCTTCGTGGCTGGAGCTTCGTAGCGACGGGACGATTCTGGCGCGCACAGGACGGACGGAGACAGGAACAGGGATGAGCGGCTATTACGCCCAGGCGATTGCTGAGGAGTTGCGCGTGCGACCGGAAGTGATTTCTCTGGTGCTGGGGGACACGGACCGGACGCCGGATGGCGGCTATTCGGCGGGATTTTTGAC
>DASSYL010000359.1:0-6106 GCA_035703315.1 Candidatus Acidiferrum sp.
CGTCGTGCCTTGCACCATCATGAGCATGATGAGCGACAATTTGTTGTCGAGCGCCTGCGAAACGGACGTTTGCGGCACGCTGAGCATGCACATGCTGCAACTGGCCAGCGGCACGCCCAGCGCGCTGCTGGACTGGAACAACAACTACGGCACTGATCCCAACAAGGCTGTTTGCTTCCATTGCAGCAATTTGCCGAAACATTTTTTCCGCGAAGTGCGCATGGACTTCCAGGAAATCATTGCAGGTACTGTAGGTAAGGAAAATACGTTTGGCACGGCGGTCGGAAAAGTGAAAAGTGGCGCGATGAGCTACGCGCGCTTCTCTACGGTGGATACCGACGGCATGATTCGCGGCTACGTCGGCGAAGGGAAATTCACCGACGATGCGCTGGAAACCTTCGGCGGCGCGGGAGTAGTGGAAATTCCGGAAATGCAAAGGCTGCTGCATTACATCTGCTCGAACGGTTTCGAGCATCACGTCGCTGCCAACTTTTCATCAGTGGCGTCAGCCGTGCAAGAGGCGGCCGAGAATTATCTGGGCTGGGAAACCTACCGGCACGGCGCCTAGGTCTACCCGATGCGACCTAGGAAGTTAGCTGCTGCTTCGCGTCCTAACGTCCGCTCAGGATAAACCGGGACTAGGGTCCCGATTTTGCGGCTCGGTTGCTAATTTGCTAGCCGAAATGCTGCTTTCCATGCCTTTTCAATGCTATGAGAGCTTCCGTACCTTCTCGTCGTAGACCTTCTTTTTTTACAGATTGCGGGATCGATCTTGGTGGGAAACCGAATGCCGGACTAAGCGCACTTCTTCGTGGAGCGAAGGTAACGTTGAACTTTATTGCTGTCCGGTTCTCCTGTAGGCGCATTTCAGCGGCGTATGCCACAGCACCGGCCAGGTCGCTGCGATTCTTCTGTAGCTTTGCCGATTTGGGGCTATCGTGCGTCTCCGGGCAAATGAGATCACTCGTCTCCGACGGGAACAACGTCAGAGAAGGCACGCCAACAGCACTATGCGTCTGACTCTGTCGCCAGTCGTGCCGCCTCAAGCGACGCACGAGCGAAGCGCCGTTGTGTCGCGCGAGCGATCGGAGAAAGCAGCTTGATGAGCGGAGTTGCGGGCAGCGAGAAGGAGTAGATGTCGTACCAGACTTCCTGAGTGGCGGGATGCCATTCGATGGAAAAGATTTCTTCGCCGCGTACCGCGTGGCCGGGAAGAGTGCCGTAGGCGAAACCGGTGCGCAGAAGGCTGCCGTCCCTTTCGAATTCATCGCGCAGAACGTAAATCACGCGGCAGAAATCCACTGACCAGATGCCAAAGTGCCGCGAAAGAATGGCGACGTCGGTACCTATCTGCAACTCTGGTGTCGCGGGAAAGACTTGCAGCCCGTCAATAGCCAGGAGTCGCCAAGAAAACAATGCCGTACACGCCTTTTCATATGCCGCTTGTTGCTTCCCGATAAGCTGGCGCATGTGATTGATGCGCCAGCCAGGCGGCGGAGCCGTGCGGGTGGCGCCGATGTCCTTATACGAAAAGGATGCACGCTCGCGTTCTTTGCGCAGGCGCTGAATCGCCGGTGTGCGAGGCCTAAGTAAGAAAAGCATGCAGTGAAAAGGCTAGCCCAGCTCGGCACCAGGACAAAGAAAGAGATTTCAAAAGTGGCGAATGCCCGACTCGATTGAGTGCAAGGCCGGATAGAGGCGGCGGAAAGTGGCATAGGTTTTCCTCATAACGGCGGAGTTGGCGGTGTGAGGCGGGACGCGAGTGGCGACGCGGATGACGGCGTCCGAGGCTTCGTCCACTCCGGCAAAGTGCTTCGCGCCGACTGCGGCGAGGATCGCCGCGCCGTAGGCTGCGCCTTCTTCGGCTTCCACAATTTCGATTTCGTGTGCGTACACGTCGGCTTGAATCTGGCGCCACAGCGGAGATCTTGCGCCGCCGCCGCCGAGGCGAATCTGTTTCACTGGAACGCGCATCTCCTCAAAAATGGAGAAGGAATCTTTCAGGCTGAATGCCACGCCTTCAAGGATTGCGCGAATGATATGGCCGCGGTGATGCGACGGCGTGATGCCGACCAGCGCGCCGCGCGCATGGGGATCGAGATGTGGCGTGCGTTCGCCCATCAGGTAGGGCGCCCACAACAATCCTGCAGCGCCCGGCGGAGTAGTTGCTGCCTCTTCGGACAGGAATTCATACGGATCTCGATCTCCAAAAGCAGCGGCGTCTTTCGCGGGTCCATCATTTGCCACTCCAAACGTGTCGCGAAACCAGCGCAGCGAAAGACCCGCAGCCTGCGTGACGCCCATGACGTGCCAGCGTCCTGGAATCGCATGGCAGAAGGTGTGCAAGCGCCCGCGAGGATCGAGGGCCGGCCGATCCGTCGCCGCAAAAACGACGCCCGATGTGCCGATGGTCGCGCTGACCACGCCTGCGCGCACGATGCCCATCCCGACGGCTCCGGCCGCCTGGTCGCCGGCTCCCGCGACGGCCGGCGTGCCAATTTTCAAACCGGTAGCGGCGGCTCCCTCTTCGTTCAGCTTGCCGCAAACATCCGGCGACTCGTAGAGCTTCGGCAAAAAGCTTTCATCAATTTCGGTGCCCGACAAAACTTCTGTGGACCACTTACGATTCGCCACATCCAGCAGCAGCGTGCCTGAAGCGTCGGCCTGATCAATAGCGCGGTCGCCGGTCAAACGAAAGCGCACATAATCTTTCGGCAGCATGACGTAGCGGACGCGCGCCCAAAGTTGCGGCTCGTTTTCCCGCACCCACAACAATTTGGTCAACGTGAAGTTGGTCAGCGGGGGATTGCACGTCAGCTGAATCAGTTTTTCCCTGCCGAATTTTTCCGAAAGCTCGCGCGACTGCTTTTCGGTGCGCTGATCGCACCAGATCAATGCCGGGCGAACCACTTCGCCTGATGCGTCGAGCATCACCGCGCCGTGCATCTGCCCGGAAAAACCAATGCAGGCGACTTCCTCCGCGTGCAGGCCGGATTTCTGCAGCGCTTTTTTCACTGCGACACCGCAAGCGCGCCACCAGTCGCGCGGATCCTGTTCGGCCCAGCCGGGCTGCGGCGAAGCGAACGGCTGATGCTCTTCCGTACCGGAAGAAACCACGCGGCCTGCGCCGTCCAAAATCAGCGCTCGGGTGCCGCCGGTGCCTACGTCAATGCCAAGAAAGTGGATGGGAACTCTCCGTCAATCGAAGGTGGCAAATTCAGCAGCTTCGCCATTTTCCGCCGCGGCAGCGGCTTTGGCGCGCGCGCCCATGGGATGCCGCGCCAGAAAATAGTCGAGATTGCCGCGCATCACCAGATGCGGCACGAGCGTAACCTGCTGCTGCGGAGCGCGGCCGTCGGCCAAGTAGTTGTACAGCACTTGGAACGCTAGCCGTCCCTGTGTGCGCGGCCGCTGGTAAATTGTCGCGGCAATGTTGCCGGCACGTAACTCGTCGGCAAGCTTCGGAAACAAGTCCGTGGTAATCATCGACAGCTTGCCCAAAACACCCGAATCGCGCGCTGCCTGAATCACGGGAATGGAAGCCTCAGTCGTGATGTACAATCCCGCCAGGTCGGGATGCGCGGCAAACAACGCGCGGCACTTGTCGTACGCCTCGGATTCCGCGTCGTGATCCTCGATCGGCTCGAGCACCTGCATCTCCGGATGCAACGACTGCAGCGTGGAACGGAACGCCTGAAACTTTTCCGCGTGCTCGTTTATCGAGAGCGCGCTCAGCGTCGCGGCCACTTTGCCTTTGCGCCCCAAAAATCTTCCCAGCAAGTCCGCCGCCAGCGAACCACTGGCCACGGTGTCAATCGAAACGACCGACAGCCGGCCGGAGTCCGGCGCGTCCGTTGAAACGCATACCACCGGCGTTTTTGACTTCGCCGCCAGCTTCATCCACGAGCGAAAATTTTTCGGCTGGCTCGGAAATGCGACGATACCGTTCGAATCGGCTTTCATCGCCGACTGAAATGCTTCTTCTTCCGCTTCTCCGAACAGCGGGTAAGTTCGAAAATCCAGTTCGACGTTTTCCACGCCCAGCGCCCGCGCGCCCTGATTAATACCGTCGCGCACTTCGTCCCAAAAGGAAGTGGTCCCGCTCAGCGTGTTCACCGAAATGCGAAACTGTTTGCGCTGCGACAAAAATCGCGCCGCCAGATTCGGGCGGTAGCCGAGCGACTTGGACACTTGCAGCACTCGGCTGCGCGTGGCCGCGCTGACGCCGGGATGGTTGTGCAGGGCCCGGTGAACGGTTCCGGTGGAAATTCCCAGAGCATCGGCGATGTCAAACAGCGTAGCGTTGCGTCGCATGGTGGGCCTGAAGGTGTGGCCTGCGAACTGAGGCAGGCGTGGCTCCCGTGAACGTTTACGGCGACCCTGATTAAAAGCTACCCATCCGCAATTGTCAACGACTACGTCTTATTGAAAACAAAGCAGTTTTTCGCATTTTTGAATTTTTGATGAACACCGTAACTGCCCGCCTCTGCCCTACATCGAATATGGTAAACTCGAACATGGCTGTCACCCTGAAAGACATTGCGCGAGACTTGGGCGTCTCCGTCATCACCGTCTCCAAAGCCCTCCGCGATCATTCCGACATCAGCGAAGAAACCAAAGCGCGCGTCCTCAAGCGCGTCAAGGAAATGAACTACCGCCCGAACCTTTCGGCGCGGGCGCTGGTCACTGGCCGCACCAACCTGCTCGGCTTTGTGGTGCCCGACCTGCTGCATTCTTTTTTTTCCGAAATTGTGCGCGGTGTTTCTTCCGCGCTGCACGGCACCGGCTACACGCTCCTGACCACTTCCTCCGAGCAGGATCCAAAATTGGAGCGCCAGGCGGTCGAGCAGCTCATCGCCCGACGCGTCGACGCCCTCCTCGTCGCGTCCACGCAGTGGACTGTCGAAACGTTCCGCCGCGTCGAAGAAGCCGGCATCCCGTACATTCTGATTGACCGCAGTTTCACCGGCCTTGGCGCGCATTTTGTCGGCGTGAACGACGAGGAAGTTGGCGCATTGGCCACGCGGCATCTCGCGGAGGTCGGCTGCAAACGCATCGCGCACATTGGCGGTGCAGAAATCAGCTCGCTGGTCGGCCGCAAGGAAGGCTACAAGCGCGTCTTGGCCAAGCTGGGTCTGGTCGCCGACGCGGAAATGGTCTACAACGTGGATCGCGTTCAAGAGCTCGGCGACGAAGCCGGCTATAACGCCGCCAAGAAGCTGCTGCAGCTCAACCCGCGCCCCGACGGCATCTTCTGTTATAACGACGCCACGGCTTACGGCGTCATCGCCGCCGTGCTCGATGCCGGCCTCAGCGTTCCCGAAGACGTAGCCATCGTCGGCTGTGGCAATCTGCTTTACGATAAGTTCCTCAAGATTCCGCTTACCAGCGTCGACCAGCAAACCATGTCCATCGGCCAAAGAGCAGGCACACTCGCGTTGCAGCTCATTGAAGCCGGCGAACCCATTCCGCCGCGCCGCATCCTGCTCGAGCCGAAACTCATCGTCCGCCAATCCACGCAACGGCATATCGACAAGTTTCCCCGCGCAGCCATAGCCTGAAGGACTTTTCCGGCGTTCAGGTCACTTCAGCAAACGTTCGGTAACCTCAATGCGACATAGTGCAAACTGACCCCGCCGAACCTTTACCAGTGCCCGAATCTCAGACTCGTTGCCGAAGAAACTAGGGCAATGTTAAAATGTAACCTGTGCCCGAATGGCGGAACTGGCAGACGCGCTAGGTTCAGGACCTAGTTCTCGCAAGGGAGTGGAGGTTCGAGTCCTCTTTCGGGCACCAAGGTTCACACTGCTACTCCGAAATGCAACGCGGTCCTAACCTTCAACAGTAATTCTTGAGCAAAAAAGTCCTTCACACTTCATGTGGTTCAGAATCGGGGCTGAAACTTGTGGAAAACAACCCGTTTATCGACAGCAGACATACACAATTCAAAGCCGACCCACTCGCCGACATTGAATTTGACCCACTAGCCAGCGTCGCCCGGGTGGTGTGCCGCACCATGTCGTTATCAGCGTGCAGTTTTGTCTTGCTTCAACTTTTAACTTTCGACTTTGAACTGTTCTTCAGGAGCCCATTCACCGCGGTAGCC
>DASSYL010000377.1:0-11627 GCA_035703315.1 Candidatus Acidiferrum sp.
GAACTCTTGAAGAGTTATCAATTTCCCGGCGACACGATTGCCATTGTGCGTGGTTCGGCCTTACAGGCCTTGAACGGCGATGCCAAGTGGGAAGGCAAGATCGATGAATTGATGGATGCCGTCGACAAGCACGTGCCATTGCCCGTTCGCGATGTGGACAAGCCGCTGGCGATGCCGATTGAAGACATTTTTTCGATTTCGGGACGGGGCACGGTGGTTACGGGAAGAATTGAACGCGGCAAGGTGAAGGTGGGCGAGGAAGTTGAGATCGTAGGCTTCCGTCCCACACAGAAGAAAGTGGTCACCGGAGTTGAAATGTTCAAGAAGTTGCTAGACGAAGGGATTGCAGGCGACAACGTGGGATTGCTGTTGCGCGGCACGGAAAAAGAAGATGTGGAGCGCGGGCAGGTGATCTGCAAGCCGGGGTCGATTACGCCGCACACGAAGTTCAAGGCGGAAGCGTACGTATTGACGAAGGAAGAAGGCGGGCGCCACACGCCGTTCTTTACAGGATACCGGCCGCAGTTTTACTTCCGGACCACGGACGTCACCGGAGATGTGAAGTTAAAAGAAGGCGTGGAGATGGTGATGCCGGGGGACAACGTGAGCTGCGAAGTGAGTTTGATCACGCCGGTGGCGCTGGAAAAGGGCTTGCGGTTCGCGATTCGCGAAGGCGGCCACACGGTGGGAGCAGGCGCGGTCACCGAGATTATCGAGTAGTTTTGAGCAACGAGCGATAACGGAAATTCAGAAGGGATTGGGTCATGCGGGAAATCATTACGTTGCAGTGCGGAGATTGCAAGAACCGCAACTACACGACGACGAAAAATAAGAAGAAGCACTCGGACCGTTTGGAGACAAAGAAGTTCTGCAACACCTGCCGGAAGCACACGGCGCACAAGGAAGTGAAGTAAGGCTTAGCGTGTTAGGGCAGGACGGACCGGTTCGATTTTAGGGGAGTCGTCCAACGGTTAGGACTCCGGTCTCCAAAACCGGGTATGGGGGTTCGAATCCCTCCTCCCCTGCCAGAAATTGAAGTAGCGCGGAACACCGATTCGCGCGGTCGGGAAGGGAAGTATGGCGACGCAGACGGCAAAGATGAACGAAGAAACTCAAGGCGGAGCAGGTTCGCAGCTTCCGCAACGGGTTGCGGGCACCATTCAGAACACGAAGACGTTTCTGCAAGAAACGCGCGTGGAGATGAAGAAGGTGACCTGGCCCACCCGCGACGACGTGATCGCGACGACCGGAGTGGTGCTGGCGACGGTCGCTTTTTTTGCGGTGTATTTGTACTTCGTCGAACAAGGTGCTGCACGCGCGGTGGGATATCTGTTGAAGCGATTTGGCGTTTAACAGGGTTCAGGTTTTAAGGGTTGCTTTGCGGACCCTTAGATTAAAAAGTTGTACTCACAAACCCTGAGGTGAAGAGGACCAGCGATCCATGAGCATGCAGTGGTACATCATTCACACGTATTCGGGCTTCGAGAAAAAGGTAAAGGAAAGCCTGGAAAGCCGTGTCGCCGCTTTCAGCCTGCAGGACAAGATCGGCCGCGTGCTGATCCCGATGGAAGACGTGGTGGAAGTGCGTGGCGGCAAGAAGGTGGTTTCCTCGCGGATGTCGTATCCGGGCTACGTGCTGGTGGAGATGGATCTGGACGAAAACACTTGGCACATCGTGCGCAACACGCCGCGGGTAACGGGCTTTGTGGGTTCGGCGACTTCGCCGTCGCCGCTTTCGGACGCGGAAGTGGACGCAATCATCAACCGGGTACACACGCCGCAGGACCGGCCGAAGCCGAAAGTGGTCTACGAGCGCAACGAACAGGTGCGAATTGTGGACGGGCCGTTTGCGAATTTCAACGGTACGGTGGAAGAGATTGACAACGACCACAGCCGTTTGAAGGTGTCGGTGACGATTTTCGGGCGTTCGACGCCGGTGGAGTTGGATTTCGCCAGCGTTGAGAAGCTTAGCTAAGGGATAAGGAACATGCCGCCAAAGAAGATACAGACGACGATCAAGTTGCAATTGCCCGCGGGCAAGGCCACGCCGGCGCCGCCGGTGGGTACCGCGCTCGGTCCCCATGGGCTGAACATTATGGATTTTTGCAAACAGTTCAACGCGAAGACCGCGAAGGAAGCGGACGGAATGATTTTCCCCGTCCTGGTAACGGTTTATACGGACCGTACCTTCACGTTCATCCTCAAAACACCGCCAGCTTCGGTGCTGTTGCTGCGCGCGGCGGGAATTGCAAAAGGTTCTCCTGAGCCGAACCGCAACAAAGTCGGCAAAGTGACCAAGAAGCAGGTCGAGGAAATCGCGAAAATCAAGCTTGTCGATCTCAACACCACCAATCTGGACTCTGCGATTCGCACAGTTTCGGGAACTGCGAAGAACATGGGTCTGGAAGTCGTGGAAGCCTAGGAATTTGAGGCGAAGCGGGGTCGCGTGAGGCAGAAGGCATGAAAAAAGCGGGAAAGAACGTGGAGAACGCGCGCAAGAAGGTGGAAGCGCGTCCCTACAAACTGGTGGAAGCGTCGGAACTGATCAAGAAGACGCATCACACGAAGTTTAACGAAACGGTGGAACTGGCGATCAACCTGGGGGTCGATCCGAAGCATTCCGACCAGGTGGTGCGCGGAACAGTGGTCTTGCCGCATGGACTGGGCAAGTCGGTTCGCGTGCTGGTTCTGGCAGGCGGCGAAAAGCAACGCGAAGCACAGGATGCGGGAGCGGATTTCGTCGGCGGCGACGACATGGTGCAGAAAATCATGGAAGGCTGGACGGATTATGATGCCGTGATCGCTACGCCGGACATGATGAAGTCGGCGGGTCGACTCGGCAAAGTGCTGGGCCCGCGCGGCTTGATGCCGAACCCGAAAACCGGAACGGTTACCGCGGATGTAGCGAAAGCCATTCGTGAAACGAAAGCGGGCAAAGTGGAATTCCGCGTGGACAAAGCGGGAATCGTGCACTGCCCAATCGGCAAGATTCAATTTGAAGGGCCGAAACTCGCCGAGAACGCGCATGCGCTGATTGGCGCTGTGCTGAAAGCCAAGCCGGCGGCGGCGAAAGGCAAGTACGTGAAGAAAATTACGCTGACCTCAACGATGGGTCCGGGAATTTCCATTGACCTGGACGAGGCAGAGACGCACGCGGCCGCGGCGTAAGCGGGACGCAGAGGAAAACGGGATCATGAAAAAGCGCAGTGAAAAGCAGCAGGATCTGGACAAGCTGAAAACCGAGCTCGCGAGGGTTTCGACCGTTATCTTGTCGACCTTCCAGGGCATCACCGTCGAGGATGACACCAAGCTGCGCCGCGCAGTGCAGGCGGCGGGCGGCAAGTATAAGGTCGTCAAGAACACCCTGGCGGAACGCGCCGGCCAGGGAACTCCCGCACAGGATTTGCTGAAGAACCTGAGTGGAACGAACTCCATTGCCTACACGGCGGCGGATCCGGTCGCGCTGGCGAAGGCGCTAACTAAAGTGGCCAAGGATGTCCCGGCGTTTCAATTCAAGTCGGGCGTGGTGGAAGGCCGCGTTATCAGTATTTCGGAAATTCAGCAACTGGCGAACCTGCCGTCGAAGGAAGAGTTGATCAGCAAGCTGATGTTCCTGCTGAACGCTCCGGCGCAGCGGATCGCAAGCGCATTGAACGCACTGCCACGCAATCTGGCGGTGACGGTCAACGAAGCGATCAAGGCCAACAAGTTCAGCTCGTAAACGGTTTAGTTCGTACGAAGTTTCAGCCGGGACGGCCCGCAGCCGAGCCGGCGAGAAGAAATCTAACGTTCTTGAGAGGAGAACAAGCTGTCATGTCGAAAGTGGAAACGATCCTGGAAGAAATCAAAGGGCTGACGCTTTTGGAGGCGTCGGACCTGGTGAAGAAGCTGGAAGATGCGTTCGGCGTCTCGGCGGCGGCAGCCACAGTGGTGGCGGCTGGCGGCGGCGCGGCGGCCGCAGCGGCTCCCGCGGAAGAGAAGACGGAATTCACCGTAGTTCTCACCGACGTGGGCGGCAACAAGATCAATGTGATTAAGGCGGTTCGTGAAGTCACCAGCCTCGGACTGAAGGAAGCCAAAGACCTCGTCGATGGCGCGCCGAAGACGGTGAAAGAAGGCGTGAGCAAGGACGAAGCCGCGGCGATCAAAAAGAAGTTCGAAGAAGCGGGCGCCAAAGTCGAAGTCAAGTAAGAGTCCGTCGCAAGGCGGATGTGATTTGGCGGCCGCGGGTGCATCCAATTATCTGTAGGGCATCTGTGGCCGCATTCGGGGGGAGGGTTTCAGGGTTTCTGGTTTTGTACTTACAAACCCAGAGAGACGCAGTTGTTTTACAAGCCCTGGACTCAAGAAGTTGGGGCTGAAATTGGATGGCGGTGCGGCCTTTCTGGCGGGATGCGCGGATCGCGCGAGGCGCTGCACCAAAGGATTTCTCTTACGCACGTCGAGGCTGGGTATTTCTACAAAGTGAATCGTCCCTGGGGGACCGCCTGTGGCCGTGTGCCCCATAGCCGTGTGCTTTCTGACTTCGGGCAAGTCAATGAGCGCGACGGCTATTCGTCTGTTTGTGCGGCAACTGCATTTGCCCGAAATTCTACGAGGTAGACATGTCTAACACCAATCAGCACGTCCGGGAACGGCAACGGCTGGATTTCGCGAAAATTCAGAGCGCGATTCAGATTCCCAACCTGATTGAAGTCCAGATGAAGTCGTACCAGCGCTTTCTGCAGATGGATTTGCTGCCGAGCGAGCGCGAAGACGCCGGGCTTCAGTCCGTGTTCACCTCCGTGTTTCCGATCAAGGATTTCCGCGAGATGTCGCAGCTGGAGTTCGTGGATTACGCGATCGGCAACTGGGAGTGCAAGTGCGGCAACCTGAAGGGGCTGCACCACTTGCGCGCAACCTGCCGGAATTGCGGCGCCAGCGTGGTCACCAATCCGTATCAGACCGGCGACGTGATTTGCCATAAGTGCGGCACGTTCAACAAGAACACACCGACCTTTTGCAATAAGTGCGGTGATCCGGTGGCGATGCAATTGAAGTACGACGTGAACGAGTGCCAAGAGCGCGGCATGACGTATTCTGCGCCACTCAAAGTCACGATTCGCCTGACGATTTACGACAAGGACCCCGACACCGGCGCGAAGACCATTCGCGACATCAAGGAACAGGAAGTTTTTTACGGCGACATTCCGCTGATGACCGAGAACGGCACGTTCATCATCAATGGAACGGAGCGCGTAATCGTCAGCCAGTTGCACCGTTCGCCGGGCGTGTTTTTTGAGTCCGCGAACAACCGCACCTACTTCCTCGGCAAGATTATTCCGTACCGCGGATCGTGGGTGGAGTTTGAGTACGACACGAAAAACATTCTTTACGTGCGCATCGACCGCAAGCGCAAGTTCTTGGGCTCCATTTTCCTGCGCGCACTTGGGATGAAGTCGAATGAAGACATTCTGCGCACCTTCTATCAGGTGGAGCGGATTTCGCTGCGTGACAAGGATCTGTTCTGGAACGTATCGCCTGGTTTGGTCGACCGCAAGCTGACCCACGAAATCAAGAACCCGAAATCGGACGAGGTCATCGTTGGCGCGCACAAGCGCATCAACGAAAATCTGTTCAAGGAGCTGATCAAGGCTCGCGTGACGCAGGTTCGCGCCGCTTTGCAGGATCTTGAAGGCGCCTATTCGGTCGCCGACGTAGTTAACCGGCAGACCGGCGAAGTATTGCTGGAGTCCAACAAGCCGCTAACCGCCGATTTGTGGCAGGCATTTGCCGAGTCGGGCATTACGGAAGTGGATGTGTTCTTTCCGGAGCGCGACGATATCGGATTGGTGCTGTCGCGGACGTTGGACAAAGACTCGATCCGCTCGTCGAAGGAAGCGTTAATCGAGATCTACCGCAAACTGCGTCCGGGCGATCCTCCAACGCTGGAAACGGCGACCAATTTGTTCCGCGGAATGTTTTTTGATCCGCGCAAATACGATTTCAGCCGTGTCGGCCGCTTGAAGTTCAACATCAAGCTCGGCCTCGACACGCCGCTCGATAACCGCACGCTGGATTCACCGGACTTTGTAGCGGCGATCAAGTACTTGCTGAAGCTGCGCAAGAACATCGGGGTGGTAGATGACATCGACCACCTAGGAAACCGCCGCGTCCGCGCGGTTGGCGAACTGCTGGAAAACCAGTTCCGAATTGGGCTGGTCCGCATGGAACGCGCTATCAAGGAAAAAATGAGCGTGTACCAGGAGATGTCGACGGCGATGCCGCACGACCTGGTGAACGCCAAACCGGTCATGGCTGCGATTCGCGAGTTTTTTGGAAGTTCGCAACTGAGCCAGTTCATGGACCAGACGAACCCGTTGAGCGAAATCACGCACAAGCGGCGTTTGTCGGCTCTTGGGCCCGGTGGGTTGTCTCGCGAACGGGCAGGCTTTGAAGTGCGCGACGTGCACCCGACTCACTATGGCCGCATCTGCCCGATCGAAACGCCGGAAGGTCCGAACATCGGCCTGATCAGCTCGCTCTCCTGTTTTGCACGCATCAATGATTACGGCTTCATCGAATCGCCGTACCGCAAGGTAAAGGCAGGCCGCATCATCGATTACGTGCAGGTGGTGAACGCCGGCGATAGCGAATTCAAGGCCGGTGAAATCATCGAAAAGGACCGCGTTGAAGAGCTCAACGATGAACTGAAACGGCGCAAGGTCGTGTACGAACCGTACTGTTTCTATCTTTCCGCATGGGAAGAGGACAAGTACGTCGTGGCGCAGGCCAACGTTTCGCTCGACGAAAAACTGAAGATCACGACGGAACTGGTGAATTGCCGTCAGGCAGGCAACTTCGTTCTGAAGAACCGCGAAGAAGTGGACTACGTGGACGTGTCGCCCAAGCAGTTGGTCAGCGTGGCGGCCAGCTTGATCCCGTTTCTTGAAAACGACGACGCGAACCGTGCGTTGATGGGTTCGAACATGCAGCGCCAGGGCGTGCCCTTGATTCGCGGTGAAGCGCCGCTCGTCGGCACTGGCATGGAGCGAGTCACGGCTCGTGATTCCGGCGCTGTCGTGCTTTGCAAGCGCGACGGCATCGTGGACCAGGTCGACTCCGAGCGCATCATCGTACGCGTGGAGTCCGATCACTCGGGCGTATTGAGCCGCGAAGTCGGTGCGGACATCTACACGCTGACCAAGTTTAAGCGTTCGAACCAAAACACTTGCATCAACCAGAAGCCGCTGGTTCGCGTGGGCGACCGCGTGAAAAAGCAGCAGGTTCTTGCGGACGGTCCGTGCACCGACCGCGGCGAACTGGCTCTTGGCCGCAACGTGCTGGTGGCATTCGTGCCATGGCGCGGCTACAACTTTGAAGACGCGATTCTGGTCAGCGAAAAGCTGGTGAAGGACGATTACTACACCTCGATCCATATTGAGGAGTACGAAATCGAAGCGCGCGACACCAAGCTGGGTCCGGAAGAAGTCACGCGCGACATCCCGAACATCAGCGAATCGTTCCTGCGCAACCTCGACGAAAGCGGAGTCATTCGCATCGGCGCGGTGGTGAAGCCGGGCGACATTCTGGTCGGCAAGGTGACGCCGAAGGGCGAAACCACGCTGACGCCGGAAGAAAAGCTGCTGCGCGCCATCTTCGGTGAAAAGGCCGGAGACGTTCGCGACGCTTCGTTGTACTGCCCTCCGGGCATCGAAGGCACTATCGTGGACGTCAAGATCTTCACCCGCAAGGGCGGAGAAAAGGATGAGCGCCACAAAGCCATCGAGGCTTCACAGGTTTTCAAGTTGGAAAAGAACCTGGCCGACGAAATCCGCATCCTGACCGACGAGCGCCTGAAGCGCTTGAACGACCTGCTCGGCGGAAAGGTTCTGCAGGCCGACCTGCACGACGAAAAGACCAACAAACGCCTGCTCAACAAGGGCACGGAGCTGACGCGCGATCTGATCGAAAAGATCTCCACGCGCAACCTCAAGCGGCTGAAGCTGAACGAGAAGGACCCTCTGCTGATCGAGAAGATCGAAGAAGTTGAGGAAATGACTTCGCGTCAGATCGACGTACTGCGAAAGATCACCGAAGAACGCAAGGAGAAGCTCAAGAAGGGCGACGAGCTGCCTCCCGGCGTGATCAAGCTGGTCAAGGTCTATATTGCGATGAAGCGCAAGCTCTCCATCGGCGACAAAATGGCCGGCCGGCACGGAAACAAGGGCGTTATCGCGCGCATTGTTCCGGACGAAGATATGCCGTACTTGCCGGACGGTACCCCCGTTGAGATCGTTTTGAATCCGCTCGGCGTTCCTTCGCGTATGAACGTCGGACAGATTCTTGAAACGCACCTCGGCTGGGCCGGCAAGGAACTGGGCAACAGCCTGAAGCGCCTGCTCAGCAAGGAAGTTCGCGCCGAAGCGCTTCGCCGCTGGTTCCGCGAAGTCTTCACCGAGACCGCCATCTGGAAATCGCTGGCCAAGCTTGATGATGACGAGTTGCTGGAAATCGCGGAAGGTTTCCGCGAGGGCATCCCGTTCGCCACGCCGGTGTTTGACGGCGCGCGCGAAGCGGAAATCCGCCACCTGCTCGAAGTCGCGGGCTTGCCCAACGCCGGCAAGATCAACCTGTTCGACGGAATGACCGGCGACATGTTCGACCAGCCGGTTACGGTCGGCTACATCTACATGCTGAAGCTGTCGCACTTGGTGGACGACAAGATTCACGCTCGTTCCATCGGTCCGTACTCGCTGATTACACAGCAGCCGCTCGGCGGCAAGGCGCAGTTCGGCGGACAGCGCTTCGGCGAAATGGAAGTATGGGCGCTCGAAGCATACGGCGCCGCGCACATCTTGCAGGAACTGCTTACGGCAAAGTCCGATGACGTCTATGGCCGCGCAAAGATCTACGAGGCCATCGTTAAGGGCGAGCCGGGTATTGAGCCGGGCGTGCCGGAGTCGTTCAACGTGCTGGTTCGCGAGTTACAGTCACTGTGCTTGGATGTGGAATTGATGAAGCGGCAGAAGCCGGCGGAAAAAGCCGCCGATTAGTCTTGGGTAGGGGCTCGGCATGCTGAGCCCCATCTCGGCAAGATCGTTGTGACTTGAGTTTCTTTGTTTTGGTTCTCAGCCGGTCCGGCGCTTCCGAAGGTTCCGGACCGCGGGCTCCCGCCGAAAGGCGAGGGCAGGGAGGAAACAACCTTGTATCGCAGCAGCCCCTATGATCGCGCAAGCCTGATTGCAGATTTTGATTCCATTCGCATCAGCCTGGCCAGCCCGGAGAAAATTCGTTCCTGGTCGCACGGTGAAGTCACCAAACCGGAGACCATCAACTACCGGACGTTTAAGCCCGAACGCGACGGATTGTTCTGCGCCAAAATCTTCGGTCCGGTGACGGACTGGGAATGCCTGTGCGGAAAATACAAACGCATGAAACACCGCGGCGTCATATGCGACAAGTGCGGCGTTGAAGTCACCTTGTCGAAAGTCCGCCGTGAACGTCTCGGCCACATCGAATTGGCTTCGCCCTGTTCGCACGTATGGTTCTTCAAGGGCTTGCCCAGCCGCATCGGCTACTTGCTGGATATTTCCATGCGCGACCTCGAGCGCATTCTGTACTTTGAAGCATTCGTTGTCGTGGATCCGGGCGAAGTGGCGATTCTCAAAGAACGCCAGGTTCTGCCCGAGGAGGAATACCGCAAGCTGGCGCAGGAATATCCCGGCCAGTTCACCGCTCGCATGGGTGCAGAAGGCATCAAAGAGCTTCTGAAACATGTGGATGTGGACAAGCTGGCGGACGAACTGCGCGAGAAAATGAAAGTTGATGCCTCGCTGCAGAAGCGCATCAAGTATGCCAAGCGCTTGAAAGTGCTGGAAGCGTTCCGCAAGAGCGGCAATAAGCCGGAGTGGATGATTCTTGACGTGATCCCGGTACTACCGCCGGAGTTGCGTCCACTCGTTCCTCTCGACGGCGGCCGTTTCGCGACTTCCGACTTGAACGACCTCTATCGCCGGGTTATCAACCGCAACAACCGGTTGAAGAAGCTGATGGAACTTCGTGCGCCTGATGTCATCGTGCGCAACGAAAAGCGCATGCTGCAGGAAGCGGTGGACGCGCTGTTTGACAACGGACGACGGGGCCGCGTGCTGCGCGGAACCAACAACCGCCCGCTCAAGTCGTTGAGTGATACGCTCAAGGGCAAGCAGGGCCGGTTCCGCCAGAACTTGCTCGGCAAGCGCGTAGACTACTCGGGCCGCTCGGTCATCGTGGTCGGCCCGGAACTCAAGCTTAACCAGTGCGGCTTGCCGAAGAAGATGGCGTTGGAGCTGTTCAAGCCGTTCATCTATCACAAGCTCGAAGCGCAGGGCCACTGCACCACCATCAAGCAGGCCAAGGAAATGGTGGAGCAGCAGGAATCGGTCGTGTGGGACATTCTCGAGGATGTGATTAAGGAACATCCTGTCCTGCTGAACCGCGCTCCGACCCTACACCGCTTGGGTATTCAAGCTTTCGAACCGACGTTGGTCGAAGGCAAGGCCATTCGAATTCACCCGCTGGTCTGCACTGCGTTCAACGCGGACTTTGACGGCGACCAGATGGCCGTGCATATTCCGCTTTCGCCCGAGTCCCAAGTCGAAGCGTCGGTGCTGATGCTCAGCTCGCGCAACATTCTTTCTCCCGCGCACGGTTTGCCTCTTGCCGTGCCGTCGCAGGACATGGTTCTCGGTATCTATTACCTGACCAAGTCCAAGCCCGGCGCGAAGGGTGAAGGCCGCGTGTTTGGTTCCGCCGAGGAGGTAATCCTCGCGCTGGAAGCCGGCGAAGTCGAACTGCTCACGCCGATTCGCCTGCGCTACAGCGGCGAAGTGATCGACTTAGTCACCGCGTACGACAACCAGGACGTCACGCACACCGAACCGGTGAAAATGGAGCGCCAGTTCATCCAGACCACCGTCGGCCGCGTGATCTTCAATTCGCACCTGCCGTCGCACATGCCGTTCATCAACGGGTTGCTGAAGAAAAAGGGCGTGCAGCAGCTGGTGTACTTCGCCTACTTGCGTTACGGCTTGGAGGGCACGGTGGCCCTGTTGGATCGCCTGAAGGCCCTCGGCTTTACGTATGCCACCAAGTCCGGCATTTCGATCGGCATTGACGACATGCTCATTCCGAGCGACAAGTCGAAGCTGGTCGATAACGCCGAACGGGAAGTCGTCAAGGTGCAGCAGCAATACCTGGACGGCGCCATCACCCACGGCGAGCGCTATAACAAGATTATTTCGATCTGGGGCGACATCACGGAAAAAGTCGCCGACGAAATGTTCAAAGCGCTCGAGAATCACGACAAGGAAGGCGTAATTAACCCGGTGTACGTCATGGCGGACTCCGGCGCGCGCGGTTCGAAACAGCAGATTCGGCAGCTTTCCGGTATGCGCGGCCTGATGGCCAAGCCGTCCGGCGAAGTCATGGAAACGCCGATTACTTCCAACTTCCGCGAAGGCCTCACCGTGTTGCAGTACTTCATCTCCACGCACGGCGCCCGCAAGGGTTTGGCCGACACCGCGCTAAAGACCGCGGACTCCGGCTACCTGACGCGCCGCCTGGTCGACGTCAGCCAGGACGTGATCATCTCCGAGTACGACTGC
>DASSYL010000519.1:0-3642 GCA_035703315.1 Candidatus Acidiferrum sp.
AGTTTTTCTCCGGTGCCAACCATTTCACCGCGGCGCGCGCTACCTTGCGCGTCAAGTTTGAAATCGGTTCCTGCAGGATCGTGTCTAACTGCATCGCTTTTGCCCCGGAAACTGTCGGCAAAGTCTTTATTCGAACAAGAAAAGGCACAACCTCGATCTTGCGGTAGGTCACTGTGTGCCGAACCTTTTCCAACGGTTCGAACGCCAAATGCGTTGAGCCTTTCAGTGCAAACTCTTCCATCAAAAACTTCTTCAGCACTGATTCAGCGTTGCCGCTGTCGGATACCGTAGGAAAATGCCACAGCTTCGCTACCAACGAAGGAACGTGATCCTCCGCTTTATTTCCGTTCGATTCCGCCGGTGGAGGCAGCAGCAGCGACCTGCGCCCTTGGTCCAAAAACACAGCCACCGCCAGCCGGATCACTACAGCGGGGCGCTTTCTCCGCTTCTCTGGAATCTCGTCCGCAATCCCCAGCTTCGACGCTTCGCAAAATTGCTGCACAGGACACAGCAGACACTGCGGTGCGCGCGGCGTGCACAGGGTCGCTCCCAGCTCCATCATCGCTTGGTTCCAGTCGCCCGCTTCTTTGCGAGCCAGCAGTTCGTCCGCCCGCTGCTGCAAGTCGCGCCAACGGCCCGGCCCTCGCAAGTCGCCATGCAACGCGTCCAGCCGGGCCACGACGCGCGCGACATTTCCGTCCAGTACCGCCAGTTGTTCGGCAAACGCGATGCTTAGGATTGCCGAAGCCGTGTATTCACCGATCCCGGCCAGCTCTAACACTTTCGCCCGAGTTCGTGGAAACTCTCCGCCGTATTTCGCCACAATTTGCTTCGCGGCTTGTTGCAAATTTCGAGCACGGCTGTAATAACCAAGACCCGACCACGTCCGCAGCACTTCTTCTTCAGGAGCCGTAGCCAGCGCCTGCACGCTTGGGAACCGCTCCAAAAATCTCTCGTAGTATGGAATTACCGCGGCCACGCGCGTCTGCTGCAGCATTATCTCTGAAATCCAGATGCGATAGGGATCCCGCGAACGCCGCCACGGCAAATCACGCTGAAACTGCGCGAACCACCCCAGCAGCGCCGCGCGAAACTCCTTCAATTGTCCGTCGAGCGAAACCGAGCGTTTTACGTTGGCCGAAGGCGAGCGGTTAGCTTTGTCCAATACACACCTAGGAGCGACTGCGGCTTTCCTCAAGCGACTCCAGGAAAACTACATACGAAGAGTGCCACAGATCGGAGGGAATTGTGCCGCGCTGCCGGCTGGTCACGATCAATTTGAAAAGTTCCGGCGACGCCGCGAGTTCTTCCAATAGCGGACTCTCTGCCCCGGGTTTCTCCGGCTCCGCTACCGCCAGGTACCGCAAGATTGCGAAAATGTTTTCTTCGGCGGGGGCCAACCGCGTCTCGATTCCCGCGCCACGAAACTCCAGTTGCGCGGCGCGCTCGTAGAAATGCCACGCAATTCCCGCGCACAAATTCACCGCGCGTTCGAATCGTTCTTCGGCCCCTGCTTTTGTGTTGTTTTCCACGCTTCCGGAGTAAGGGTCGAGCACCAACAACACCCGCCGATCGTCCTCGCGTGCAAATTCTCGCACCATCAGCGAACCCATCCGTGCCGACGCTTTCCAGTGAACATGCCGCGCGCTGTCGGTGGGCAAGTACTCGCGCAGCGCGTGCAAATCGTGCCCACGCCCCTTGCTGTGGCTCTCAAGGCTGCCTTCGATTCCCGGAAACATGTCCGCCAGTTCTGAACTGGTATCAATCTGCGGGTACACCAGGGCCTCGGACTTCAACGTCAGGCGCCGCGTCTTCTGCAAAAATCCAAACGGAAACCGCGTGACAATCCGAAAGGTGTCCTGAACATGCAACCCCCGCCGCAAAAACGCTACCGGCACACTCTGTTTTACCCGTTCCTGGCGCGGCAGATACGGAAAAAACACCGGCGTCTCCAGCACCGCTGCAGCCGGGGCGCCTTTCGCAACTGCGGCTTCCACGCGCAACCCAAACGACGGCAGCAGCAGTTTTTCATTGTGTAGTTCCACCGTCGCACGCAGCGTCTGCCCCGCGAAAATATGTTCCGGCAGTTCGACGCGCAGTTCCACTCCTGCCAGCGAAATCGAGGAAAGAATTCCCGACATCAAAATCACGGAAATCAGGCAAGCCAAAATCAAAAACAAAAGGTTGTTGCCCGTGTTCAACGCCGCCAATGCCACCAGCAGCGTCGCGGCAATGTAAATCCAACCCGCGGTGCTGATCCGGTATTCCATCCGGTAGCCGATCCAGCGCAGCGGCGTCCGTTTCGCCAGCGTCGGCACCATCGTCACGGCGACCCACCCTGCGATCGCCAGCGCCAGCAGCGCCGAGCTCGCCGCCAGCCCGATGTTGCCCAGTTCCGCCGCCGCGCCCGAGTACACCGCTAGCAGTAGCGCCACTCCCAACGCCACAATGGAAAGAAAAAATGCTCGCACGCCCGGCGTGTCGGTCTTGGCCCAGAGCTGCGTGAGAAGAGAGTTCTGCTGGCTCATGAATTTCGGGTAACACAGATTTCAGTCTGTGCGGATTCATACCACTGCGCGGCGCGTTGTTCGCGTCTCCAAGCGTGCGGCTTACACCGGCACGCGCACTGACTCCACAATCTCCCGCAGCGCCGCTTCTGTGGTCTCCGATTTTCTTTGCAACGAAGCATGCCGTGCGCTGGCCACCACGCGGTGCGCGAATACCGAAACCGCCAGCTGCTTGAAGTCATCCGGCACGCAATAGTCGCGCCCATCTAAAAACGCCCGCGCCTGCGCCGCCCGTTGCAGCATCAGCGTCCCGCGCGGACTCACACCGAGCGCCAGCTGATCCGAACTCCGCGTACGATTCACGATATCCAGTGCGTAATCGTGCAGGCTCGCGTCCACTTTCACATGCGTCACGGCGTCCTGCATCGCCAGCACCTCATTCACGTCCGCCACCGGCTCCAATTTCTCCATGGGATTATCAAACGCCCGACGCCGCAAAATTTCCCTCTCCGTCTCAGGGGACGGATAGCCCATCTTGATGCGCATCAAGAATCGGTCCAGTTGCGACTCCGGCAGCGGATACGTCCCGTGGTGCTCGATCGGATTCTGCGTGGCAATCACCAGAAACGGTTGCGGCAGCGGATATGTCTTTCCATCAACCGTAACCTGGGCTTCGTTCATCGCTTCGAGCAAAGCCGACTGCGTGCGTGGCGTGGTGCGGTTGATTTCATCCGCCAGCACCACGTTGGCAAACAGCGGCCCCTGGCGAAATTCAAATTCGTGCGTATTCGGCTGGTATACACTCACGCCCAGCACATCGGTCGGCAGCAAATCCGAAGTGAACTGCACGCGCTGAAAGCTGCAATGAAATGATTTCGCCAGCGCCTGTGCCAGCGTCGTTTTTCCCACGCCCGGCACGTCCTCAATTAACAGATGTCCGCGCGCCAGCAGCGTGACGAGCGCCAGTTGAATCGCTTCTTCCTTGCCGTAAATCGCCCGCGCAATCGAGCGCTGCAGCTGCGAAACCACCTGAGAGGTTGCGGTCGGCATGTTGAAAACCCCGGTCAATCCTGCTACAAATGAAAGGCGGCGTTGCGTTTCTCGCAAGTCGCTCTACCCGTTTCAAACGGGCGAT
>DASSYL010000374.1:0-2247 GCA_035703315.1 Candidatus Acidiferrum sp.
GCCTTTTCCACGTCCGCCGCGAACTGCGCGATGTTCTTGGTGTGGAAGGCACTAGCCGCATAGTTGGTCGGCAAATCCCATTGCGTTTGCGCGGAGGCAGCACCCGGCAGGCTCGCGAGGATGCAGGCCGAAACAAGGACATCGATGGTCCTGTTCATCGAACTCCCTTTCGAAGGAGCCTACTTCTTGTACACTGCGATCACCGCTTGGCCGTCGGCGCCCGCCTTCTTCAGCCAGTCACCAGTGAGCTGGTCGCCGAGTTTCTTCAGGCCCGATTTCAACGTGTCGCCCGGCGGCTGCACCTTCATGCCGTGCGATTTAAGTTGCTCGAGATACCAGCCGGACTTGTCCTGCCACATCTTCCAGCCCCGTGTTTCGGCAGTGGCCGCAGCCTTAAGCAATGCCTCCTGCGTCGGCTTGTCGAGCGAATCGAACGCGGCCTTGTTTACGAAAGTCACGTTTTTCGGAATCCATGCCTGCGTGTCGTAGAAATGCGTCATCGACTCCCATGCTTTGCTGTCGTAGCCGGTCGCCGCCGAGGTGATGAAGGAGTTCACAACACCTGTGGCAAGAGCTTGCGGCAATTCAGCCGCCTGCACGGTCACGACCTGCGCGCCAACGAGTTCTCCGATCCGCGCGGTGCCGACATTGTACGCGCGCCACTTCAGTCCCTTCATGTCGTCGACGGAACTCAAATCCTTTTTCGCATAGATTCCCTGGGGCGCCCAAGGGACGGCAAACAGGAGGATCAGCCCTTGCGATGCGAGCTTCTTCTCAATCGCGGCTTTCGAGGATTGCCACAGCTTCATTGATTCCGGATAGCTGGTCGCGAGGAACGGAATGACATCGACGCCGAAAATGGGATCTTCATTCTCGTGCAACGAGAGCAGGACTTCGCCGATTTGCGCCTGGCCTGTCTGCACCGCGCGCTTGATTTCCGGCGCCTTGAATAGGGAAGCTGCGGCGTGAACGGTGATCTGTAATTTGCTATCGGTTGCGGCGGCGACATCCTTGGCAAACAGCGCGAGGTTTTCACTGTGCGGATTATCCGGCGGATACGCGGCCGGCAAATTCCATTTGGTCTGGGCTGAAGCCGGTTGCGACGCCAAAACGGCGACTGTGGCTGCAGCAAGAACGAAACTTCTGAGCACGATCATGGAACGCCTCTCTGTCACGAGTTACCCGGGAAAAGCCATGCGCGGTAGCACCATTACGATATCAGGAAACGCCGTGATAATCGCTACCGCCACGACGAGCAGGAAGAAGAATGGCAGCGACGCCCGCGCCACCGTGTTCGAATCCTTTCCGCTCATTGTTTGAAGCACGAAGAGATTGAAACCCACGGGGGGCGACACCTCCGCCATTTCCACCACAAGCACGACAAAAATCCCGAACCAGACAAGGTCGAAGCCGGCCTGCTTGATCATGGGAACCACAATCGCCGTGGTGAGCACGATCATTGAAATACCGTCAAGGGCGGTGCCCAGCACGATGTACATCACCGTAAGCGCGGCAATCAGTGCGTAGGGGCTCAGATGGAAGCTGTCGACCCAGCTCGCCAGCGCAGCCGGAATTCCCGTATAGGCCATCGATGTCGACATGTAGGACGCGCCCGCCAAGATCAGCATGATCATGCAGTTGACGCGAACCGTTCCCATGACGCTGGCCCAGAAGGATTCCCAGGTCAGGGCATTGTGCCACCAGGCAATGGCCAGCGATCCCATCACGCCCCACGCCGCGCACTCGGTTGCGGTCGCCCAGCCCAGCAGCAGCGAAAGAAAGACAAGAAGGATGAGCAAAGCCAGCGGAATAAGTTGCCTGGATTCGTGCAGCTTCTCGCGGAAAGTCATCGGCGGTTCCGGCGGCGGCGTTTTTTCCGGATTCGCGAGCGACCACCCGGCGATGTAGCCGGAGTAAAGCGCCATCACCAGAAAGCCCGGCAGGAAGCCGGCAAGGAAAATCTGGATAATCGAAACGTTGGCGGCGACCGCATAGACCACCATGGTGATCGACGGCGGAATCAGAATTCCCAGCGTGCCGGCGCCGGCGAGCGAACCGAGGGAAACCATTTCGTCGTAGCCGCGCTTTTTCAACTCCGGCAAGGCGATCTTGGCGACGGTCGCGCAGGTTGCAGCCGAGGAACCGGACACGGAGCCAAAAATGCCGCACGCCAGCACGTTCACGTGCATAAGACGTCCCGGAATTCTGTTGAGCCACGGTGCCAAACCACGAAACATTTCCTCCGAC
>DASSYL010000157.1:0-3247 GCA_035703315.1 Candidatus Acidiferrum sp.
ATCCGCAGTGATAAGTGGATAGCCTACTTGCTCCGCCAGGGCTACGTAGAGCGCGTCGCAAATCGTAATCTTGTAGGCCCAGGCGATGGCGTTGGCCTTGCGCAACAGGTCAGACCCCGGTGGTTTTGTTTCGAGATGTAAATCCTGCAGTGCTTCGAGCGCCAGCTCGCCGTCCTCCTCTTTTGCTTTCGGAGCGAACCGGATAGCGTTTAGAACTTCCAGTAGAGCGAGCTCCGGTACGTGAAGAGTTGATCGGCCTGAAATGTGAAGCTCCCTCAAAGCTAGAGCTCGGTCGCGATCTGCTTCCTGTTGGTAAAGAAACCATTTCACTAGGACCGATGCATCAACTACGTATCCGGCGTGGTGCGCAGAAATCACGCGTCGTCCTTGAGATTGCTGTCCCGAAATCTCCGGATGATCGCCTGAGCATTCCAAGCTCCCAATTTTTTGGCTAAGGCATCCATCTTCCGGGAGGCCTCCTGCATCTTTTTGCGCTTCTCTTCTTCTTCGCGCTGTCTTTTCTTCGCCCGAAGGTATTCTTCTAATGCACTCTGAATCAGAGAGCTGCGATTTGTTTCTTCCGCTTCGGCTTCACGGTTAATCTCATCAAGTAATTCATCCTTTAAAAAAACATTGACGCGAGCCATGACTCACCTCCAGTGATACTATGAAAACACACTTGTGGTATGTTATCAAGTATGTGATCCATGTGTTCTACAGGGATAGAGAGAATATCCAGCTATTCTAGTAACTTAGGGTGACTGTGTGTGAGGTTTTAGGCTAACTTCTGAGCCATTAAGCGTGGGGATCAAATTTTCTTATGCGCCTAGCGCTTTACGAAGCTGAACAAAGGACTGGAATTGTCCCTGAGTAATCGAGACCTGATTGTCTTGCGCCTGGTAAAGAGCCCGTTGAGTTTCTAACAGATTTAGATAATCCACAGCGCCGGCGTCGAAGCGCGCTTTGGCGATGTCGTAGGCGTTCTGCGATTCCTTTACCGATTCCAATGATAACACCGCTTGCTCATTGTTGCTTTTGAGCGCAGCGAGGGCGTCTTCCACTTCCTGAAATGCAGTCAGCACCGTTTTCTGATACTGCGCTGCTAATTCTTTCTGTCGCGCAGTTACGTCTTCCAGATTCCCGGTGAGTCTGCCGCCGGTAAAGATCGGAGCCAAGATATTTCCAGCGAATGAGGCTGCGGCGGCCGCCGGGTGGCCGAACCCCGCCGCGGTGCTGGTGTCGACCCCCAATGTCAGCGAGGGAAAGAAAGCGGCCCGGGCAATTCCGATGTCGGCATTGGCCGCGCGCAGGATCGCTTCGGCGCTCTCAATGTCGGGTCGGGCCGTCAGCAGAGAGGCAGGTGGCGTCAGATTGACTTCCGGCATTTTCAATGAAGAAAAATCCGTTCGCGGCGGTTGTATATTTTGCGGCGCCTGCCCGAGCAGGATGGCGAGGGCGTTCAAATTCGTGCTGCGCTGTTCCGTTAGCGATGTCAACGCGGCCCGGATATTGTTAACCGCCACTCTCTGCTGTGACACTTCGAGTCCCGAGATGCTGCCTTCGCGAAATCGCGCCTCGGTAATGCGCAGCACTTCCTCGGCATTTTTTAAGTTGTTTTGGGCGATGCGAATGCGCTCATTAAGGCTGAGAACCTGTGTATAGAAGGTGGCGGTATCGGCGACCACGATGAGCTGCAAAGCATCACGATCGAACTGGGTTGCTTCCGCGCGGTGGTTCGCCGCGGCCAACTGATTGCGGTTTTTCCCCCACAGATCGACTTCGTAACTGATGGTGCCGAGACCGCGTGCGGCCGTTGTATTATTCAAATCCTGGAAAGTACGCGATGTGCCGACGCTCGCTTCGATGGATGGATAGAGAGCCGATCCCGCGACTTTTGCCTGGGCGCGGGCCTGCGCGATCCGATACAGAGCCGCCTCTAGGTCGAGATTCTGCGCCAGAGCCACTTCGATGACGCGATTCAACTCTTCGCTTCCCAAGTCCTGCCAAAACGGCTGCGCGCTCTGTTCCGATGTGAGACCGACTCCGGAAACGTTGCTCCAGCCGCCGGGCAGCGCCATCTCTGGCCGCTGGAACTCCGGCGCCAAGTTGCAGGCCGACAAGGCCAACGAGACGAAGCACACGCCGCTAAGAAGATACTTGCGCATAAACACCTCACTCCGAAGCCAAAGCCACGACCGGATCCAGCTGCGCCGCCTTGCGCGCCGGCAGATAGCCGAAGATCAATCCCGTGGCGGAGGCGCACACGAAAGCCAGCACGGCCGGCGTTACTGAAAAGATGACCGTCATGCCGCTGTAGCGCAGCACCATTCCGGCGATGACGCCGAGGAGAATGCCGAGAACACCGCCGGCGGCACAGACCACAGCCGCCTCGATATTGAATTGCAGCAGAATGTCACGCATGCGCGCGCCCGTGGCCATACGGATGCCGATCTCGCGGGTGCGCTCCACCACGCTCACCAGCATGATGTTCATGACGCCGATGCCGCCGACCAAGAGAGAAATCGCCGCCACAGTGCCCAAGAGCAAGGTGAACGTATCCTGTGTTTCCATGGCGGCCTGGAGAATCGAGGCCATGTTGCGGACGCTGAAATCTTCAGTCCGATGCCGGGCTTTGAGCAATGCTTCCACTCGTCCCTGCGTCGCTTCGATGTCCGAGGCGTCGGTTACTTTTACGGTAATGCTGCTCAGATAACTCTTGCCGAATAAGCGTACCAGCCCGGTGTTGATGGGCACGAAGATCACATCGTCCTGGTCGCTGCCGTTGGGCGACGCGCCCTTTTCCGTCATGACGCCGATCACAAGAAATGGCACGTTACGGAGCAGCACATATTTGCCTACGGGGCTTCGGCCGTCTGGGAAAAGTGTTTGGGCTACGGTGCGACCGAGTACCACCACAGGCGCATAACCCTTTATGTCGTCCGCATGGAAGAACTGTCCTTCGGCGACTTTCCAATCGCGGGCCGATGGAAAATCTTCACCGGTTCCCTGCACCGATGTCTGATAATCGATGTTGCCGTAGCGCACGGTCATCCGGCTGCTGCGCTCGGGCAAAGCGGTTTCGATGTTGGGCAGCGCTTTAATCGCCGCGGCATCCTCGGGCACCAAGGTCACGATGTCCCCGGTATTGCGAATGCCGGCGGCTCCGGGCCGTATCAGCATCAGATTGGTGCCGAAAGCGCTGATCCGATCGAGCACCTTCTGCCGGCTCCCTTCCCCTACCGCCAGC
>DASSYL010000285.1:0-5099 GCA_035703315.1 Candidatus Acidiferrum sp.
CCGTATCCGTCGTCTTCACGCAAAACAGCACAATCTCCGCGTCGCGCGCCGCCGACAGCTCCTTCGACGCTTCAATCTTGACCTTCTCTTTGAATTGTAAGGTGTCCATTAGCAGTCCGTCGCGCTTCACCGCGTCCACAAAAGCCGGTCGCCCAATAAACAACACAGGGGCGCCAGCCCGCGCCAGCATCCCGCCAAAATATCCGCCAACGGCTCCCGCTCCGACTACCGCAACCTTTGGCCACGTTTCCAGGCTCATCCCGTCACCAACCGCTAAGTTTTATCTAGCGACGCCCAATGTATCGCAGCTAATGCTTTCCCATTATTGCTGGTCCGGCGGCCTGCCGCTACTGTTCGACCCACGGGGTGTAGTGTGTGTCGCTCGATCTGGCCCAGTGGTGTTTTCGCTCATCCGGGTGCCCTTACCACTTCGCACTCCAGTGTTTCCACGGAGACCAAACCATGACCAAGCTGTGCTGTGTGCTCATGATTCTTCTGGCGCTCACCTTCCCTGCGCATGCACAAAGCAACTATGCGACGTTGACCGGAACCGTAACGGACCCGCAACAGCTCCCGGTGGCGGGCGCTTCCGTGGAATTGACTGCCGCGAGCACTGGCGCAGTGCGGCGCGTGGTGACCAATCAGCAAGGCCGCTTTGAGGCGCCTGCACTCTTGCCAGATGAATACGAACTGAAAATAGAAGCGTCGGGCTTCGCCGTTGCGCGGCGGACGCTGCATCTGGAAGTCGGTCAGAAATCCGCTCTCAACATCACGCTGAATGTCGGCTCTCTCAACGAAGGCGTGAAAGTGATCGGCGGAAGCGAAGTCTTGCACACCACCGACGCCAGCGTCGGCGAAGTCATTGAGCCAACTTCCATCCGCGAACTTCCGCTGAATGGACGGATGCTGATTGACCTCGTTCTGACCGTACCCGGCGCACACTTGGGATTTGGTGCGCAGACCGGGCAAACGAATCCGCTTTACTGGCGGCCGGGGCAGCGCTCCGCTGTGGTCATCGGCGGCGCGCGGCCCAACGCGAATTTCTTCCTGCTCGACGGCGCGACGAACACCGATCCCACATTCAACACGCAGAATCTGAGTCCCTCGCCGGATGCGGTGAAAGAATTTCAAGTCGAGACAAGTAGCTACACCGCGGACATGGGCGGAGCAGGCGGCGGGCAGATCAATATCGTGACGCATTCCGGCACCAGCCAGTTCCACGGCACGGTGTACGAATTTTTGCGCAACGGCGCGATGGACGCCACCACGTTCGGCTCCATGGGCAACAACCATCTGGTGCAGAACAATTTCGGCGGATCATTTGGCGGGCCGCTGATCAAGAAAAATACATTTTTCTTTGTGAATTACGAGGGTTTGCGGTTGTCGCAGGCTGACGCGCAAATTTTGACGGTGCCAACGCCCGAAGAAATTCAGGGCGACTTCAGCATGAGCAATGTCAAGATTTACGATCCGAAGACCGCAGTGCCGAATCCAAATTACGATCCGACCAAGCCGACCAACGCCAGCAATTTCCCGTATACCCGGAGCCAATTTCCCGGCAACGTGATTCCGAGCGATCGCATCAATCCGCTGCTCCAGGCATTTCTGATGGCGTACGTTCCGATGCCGAACATGATGATGGATGGCAACGGAGCCGACTCCAACAACTATCTCGATATTCGCAATGAGACGCACTACAACGATCAGGGCACGGTGCGCATCGATCACAATTTTGCCGGCGGCGACACACTCTTCGGCAGATATTCGATCGGACAGGAAAGCGGATTTTCTCCCAGCAGTGGGGTGACCGCGACGACAGAAGATCTCCCCGGATTCGGCGCCAATTTTGATAACCGCTCGCAGCAAGCCACGATCTCGTGGAATCACATTTTCGCCGCGAATAAGTTGAATACGGTTTCGATCGCAGTGTCGCGCTTGTCCATGGATCGCACTTCGCAAAACAACAATGTGAACGACATTGTTGGCCAGCTTGGCATTCAGGGCGTCGGATTCGGGGGGCCGGGGGCGTGGGGCGCGCCGTGGTTCGCCGCGCAGGGATACACCGGCATTGGCGACACGTTCGCCGCGACCCCGATGCACGCGTGGGACACCATGTACGAAATCCGCGACATGTATGCGTGGGAGCGCGGCCGGCACAGCATCAAGTTCGGCGGCGACTTTCACTGGTACACGTGGCCGATGTGGGGATTTTTCCAGAACCGCGGCTACTACCAGTACACCAACGGGTACACGACACAGTTCGGCTTCAACGACGGCAGCGGTAATGGCTTTGCGAGCTTGCTGTTGAGTCTGCCGGCAGTGAAGCAGCGGCAAGCGGGAATTCCGCAGATGAATCTCCGCAACTGGGGCACGGATGGCTTCGTGGAAGACAGCTGGAAAGTGGCCCAAACGCTGACGCTGAATCTCGGTGTGCGCTACGAATACTCCAACCCGCTCTACGACAAGAACAACACGAACACGAACCTGATTTTCGACGACGGCGTGCCGTCGGTTTTCGTGGGTGGGCAAAACGGTTATCCCAAAGGATTGATGTACGCGAACACACACAATTTTGCGCCGCGCATCGGCGTGGCAAAACATTTGCCACACTGGGGCGTGGTGATTCACGCCGCGTACGGAATTTTCTTTACGCCAGTGGATCAGAACACCTGGTGCAATCAGCGGCACAACGTTCCATTTGTTTTTCCGGAAACGCAGCAGGCGGACAATTTCACGCCGCCGGCGGCGCTGTTTAATACCGGAATGAATTTTGGGACGCCTGTGCTGGGCACGGGTAGTTTACCCGCAACGACGGTGAGCTTCACTGCGTTTGATCCGCATTCGCCGGCGCAGTACGTGCAGCAGTGGAACACGTCGGTGCAAAAAAGCCTCGATGCGAACACGACGCTGGAAGTCGGCTATGTAGGTTCGCGCGGATTTCATTTGCAGCGGTCGCATCTGATCAACAACACGCTACCGGGACCGGGTCCTCTGGGGCCACGGCGTCCGTTCAAGACGCTGACGTTTGTGCCGGACACGACGCTGCCGCCAAGCAGCGCGGATAACGCGTTGTTCCAGAGCCAGACGTTTCCGGTCAGCACGATCAACCTGCTGGAGAATAGCGCACAGAGCTGGTACGACGCGGGGTACGTGAATGTGCGGCGGCGCTATTCGCATGGGCTGAGCCTGCTGGCGAATTACACATTTTCCAAGAGCCTCACAAATGCCCCGGACTTTCGTTCGCCAATGGATGAGGCGGCGATTCCACAGAACAATCTGGACCTGGCGGCGGAAAAAGGGCCGGGGTGCGATGTGCGGCACCGCTTTGCGCTGAGCGCGGTGTACGCGATTCCGTCGTACAACCGGACGGAGTGGCTGCGGCTGATCACGCAGAACTGGACGCTCTCCACGATCTACCAGGTGCAGAGCGGAATGCCCTTCACGATTTCCGTGTTTGGCGATACGGCAAATTCGGGAACGGTACTGGGAGAAAATCCGATTCGCGCGAACCTGACCGGGCAGCCGGTTTTCGGTCCGGGAACGCATACGGCCGACATGTGGTTCAACCCGGCCGCGTTTGCGACGCCGCCCGCATTTACCTACGGCGACGCCGGCCGCAACTCCGTATACGGACCGCCACTGCAGACAATGGACATCGCGCTGCAGCGGGCATTCCGGCTGACGGAGCGGCTGAACTTCCAGGTGCGCGGCGAAGCGTTCAACGCGCTGAACAAAGTGAACCTGGGAACGCCGAACCGGTTTGTGAACACGCCGCAGTTCGGAACGATCACCATGGCCATGACGCCGGGCCGCGAGTTGCAGGTCAGCGCGCGGCTGTCGTTCTGAGGAAGCAGTCGACAGTCGAAAGTTGAAAGCGGACACCGAACGTCGTGGCCGGCTCCTGGGAGTTCCTTGGTCGGTCTTCCGTGTCCGTCAGGAAGTGACGGCTGATAAGCCCACTCGGGCGCGCCAACCCGACCGTACGCCCCCACCCCCCTCCTGGTTTCGCAAGTGTGGCAAGCACTAGGGTTAAAGTCGTTTATTTGCATGCACTTTCGCAAGTGTGGCCCTTAACGGCGTAGAACTTTAAAGGCGGCGCATTATCTTTTCTTCTGGGCGACGTGATGCGGCGATATTGCGCGTGCAAGTCCTTAGAAAAAAGTAGCAGCGGCGCGACACGGGAGGGGGCAGAGTCGAGTCGGGTATTCTAGTGGCGAGCTGAGGCCGGAGAGGAGGGGCGAATGAGTGTAACGCAGAGGGAGAAGGGAGAGCGGTTTCGCAGGCTGCATGAGGGGCCGTGTTTTGTGATTCCGAATCCGTGGGATGTGGGGTCGGCGAAAGTGCTGGCGGGGATGGGATTTGCGGCGCTGGCGACATCGAGCGCGGCTTCGGCGGCGGGGAAGGGGAAGCACGATGGTGAGCTGACGCGCGAGGAAGCTTTAGGGCACGCGCGGACTATTGTGGGCGCGACGGAGTTGCCGGTGTCGGCCGATCTGGAGAACGGGTTTGGCGATACGCCAGCCGCGGTGGCGCAGACGGTACGGCTGGCGGGCGAAGCTGGGCTGGTGGGCTGCACGATTGAAGATACAAAGGGTGAAAACAGGAGTCGAGGCACGGCGAAGTCGCTTTACGACTTTGAGTTGGCGGTGGAGCGGGTGGCTGCGGGAGTGAAAGCGGCGCGCGCGCTAGGATTTCCATTTTTACTGACCGCGCGGACGCACAATTTGCTGTTCGCAGGAGGGCAGTTGGAAGAGACAGGACGGCGTCTCCAGGCGTTTGAGAAGGCGGGAGCCGATGTGCTGTTTGCTCCGGGACTGCCGGATCTGGCGGCGGTGCGCGCGGTGTGCGGGGCCCTGACCAAGCCGTTCAACTTTATGGTGGGGATTCCGGGGAGGTCGTTTTCCGTGAGTGAACTGGCCGCGGCGGGTGTGCGGCGCATCAGCTTGGCGACGTCGCTGTATCGGGCGGCGATGACGGGATTCCTGGATGCAGCGCGCGAAGTCCAGGACCGAGGCACCTTCACCTTTCTTGACCGCAGTGTGAATACCCGGGAAGTGGTGGATTTGATGGGGAGTTCACGGTGAGGTGAGTGATACGAC
>DASSYL010000318.1:0-4030 GCA_035703315.1 Candidatus Acidiferrum sp.
CCGTATCCGGTTTCTTTACCGTCGGTCGTCTTCTGCGGAGTGAAAAGCAGTTTCAGTGATTCCTCTTTCAGAAACCCTGGCTGAAGCAGCGCCGATCCGAACTTCGCCAGGTCCTCGGCTGTCGACAAAAATCCTCCGCCCGCCCACTTGTAACTGTTGTCCACAAAGGGGGCGTTCGTCACCTTCCCGTCCGGCATTTTCCGGTAAGGCCGTGCACGCTGCTCGATGATCTCCGCGGCCTGGTCTTCGGTTGTATGCCGCAATTCCAGCGGAGCGAATACACGCTCATGCATGTAGGAAAGAAAATCTTCCCCAGCCGCCGATTCGATCACTGCACTCAACAAATTGAATCCGTAGCTCGAATAGTGAAACTCTTTCCCCGGCGCCGACACCAGCGGGTCGTCCGCGAAAATCTTCAATCCCTCAACCACCGAATCGTAGTGCCGCGAAATCAAAAACTCATCGTCCTGGTAGTGGCGAATTCCCGCCAGGTGTCCCGCCAGCATTCGCGGCGTGATCTTCGCTCCCTTATCTGGAAAGGACGGAACGTAGTTCTGCACCGGCGCGTCCAGATCAATCTTCCCCTGTTCCACCAGCAGCATTAGCCCCGCCGCCGTCAGCGGTTTCGAATCGCTCGCGATGCGAAACCTTGTCCCTGGCCACACAGGAACACGCTGTTCCAGGTCCGCGTACCCGAATCCTTCCGCATAGACGATCCGCCCATCCACCGCCACCGCCAGTGTCACACCCGGAATCCCTCGCGCCAGCCATTCCTTCGCAATCTTCCGCGCGTTCTGCTCGGCCTGCGAATAATTTCCTTCTCGCGCTGCCGTTTTTGCGGCTACGGCCTGTCCCATCGCCGCGGGCGCGGATCGCGTCGCAAAAATCGCGGCAAGCAGAAGGGATACGGTCGCCACCGCGCTCTTTTTCGTCACCAGTCGCTGGAAATATTTTTCCTGCATCGGTTCTCCGCCACACCTTGAATTTTTTCGCGCATTATCATGCCACACAGCGCCGCGCAAAATATTTTTCTCACCGTTTTGCACCGTCGCGCAAGATTTTGCACAGCACTCGGATTGACGCGCTGCTCAGAACCACACACAATGCACGCACTCCTTCGCTGCCAGCTCCACGGAAATTGCGAAAAGCACTCAGTCGCTTGCATCGCGGCGCCTGGAAATGCTATAAAGCGAAGAAAAGGCGAATAAGAATAACTAGGTCCCATGGCTGCCGCTCCCACTCTCGAACGTCCCCTCCCGCAAAATCTCGACGCCGAACGTTCCATCCTTGGCGCCATTTTGCTCGACAATCACGCGCTGAACGCCGCCATTGAAAATATCAAGCCCGAGGATTTCTTCCTCGAACAGCATCGCCGCGTCTTCAATCAGATGATCGCCCTGGGCGAAGCCCAGCAGGCCATTGACCTCGTCACCCTCACCGAATCATTGCACCGTGTCGGCGAACTGGAATCCTCCGGCGGCGCTCCCTATCTTGCCTCGCTCGCCGACGGCATGCCGCGTGTCAGCAACGTCGAACACTACGCCCGGATCGTCCGCGAAAAAGCGCTCCTCCGCAATCTCATCCATGCCACTCACAACATCCAACAGCGGGCCCTCGAAGGTGAAGATGGCGCCGACGCTATCCTCGACGGCGCCGAATCTTCCATCTTTGCCATCGCCGAAGACCGCATCAAAGCCGGTCTCATCCCCGTCAAGGACATCGTCCGCGACAATTTCGAGCGCCTGGAAAAAATCTTCCGCGAAGGCAAAAGCATCACCGGCGTTTCCACCGGTTACACCGAACTCGACAAGCTCCTCTCCGGCTTTCAAAATTCCGAACTTCTTATCCTCGCCGCGCGCCCCTCGCAGGGAAAAACCGCGCTGGCCCTCAACCTGGCCGAAAACATTTCTATTCGCGCGCAACTCCCCGTCGCCGTCTTCAGCTTGGAAATGTCCAAGGAGTCTCTCCTTCAGCGTCTCGTCGCTTCTGTGGCGCAAATTGACGCGCATAAATTTCGCACCGGCCATCTCAGCCGCGAAGACTGGCGCCGAATGACTGAAGCTCTCGGCCAGATCTCCTCCGCTCCGCTTTGGATTGACGACGCCGGCTCCACCAGCGTTCTCGAAATCGGCGCCAAAGCGCGCCGCCTCAAGCGCGACAAAGGTCTTTCTCTTTTAATCGTCGACTATCTCCAGCTCATCACCGGCCGCGGCCGTTTCAACAATCGCCAGGAAGAAGTTTCCAGCATCTCCCGCGGCCTCAAAGGTTTGGCCAAAGAACTCCAGATTCCTGTCCTCGTTCTCAGCCAGCTCACCCGCGCTCCCGAACGCGAAGAGCGCGGTCCCCAGCTCTCCGACCTCCGCGAATCTGGCGCCATCGAGCAGGACGCCGACGTGGTCATGTTCATCTACCGTCCGCACTGGGCCAAACTCGACTCCTCTCCCGAAGAACGCGACCAGGCCGAAATCCAGGTCGCCAAGCAGCGCAACGGCCCCACCGACAAAGTCCGCTTTGTCTTCCGCAGCCGCCTCACTCGCTTCGAGGAAGCGGCCCCCGACGCTTTCTCCCAGTTCGCCCCCGACGACGTGTAGCGGTCGCCTTCTCTGGCGGGCGCCGTGTGCATTCGGCGCGCTCGCGTCGGCTCTGACACACCCTGATCGATACAGCCCTGTCTAACCTCTTTCCTTTCAACAATTGCTTTATCTCTCTGCTGGCATGGCCCGTGCATTTTGGCCTGTTGTCTTTCTCGTCTCACGGTTGCCGTGATTCGGGCACATGTACGCGGATGTTCTAAAATAGAGGTTCTCTGGAATCCCGATGAGCGCTCAAAAAAAATCTGTCTCCGTCAATGGCCGCCCCGTCTGGGCCGAAATTTCTCACTCCGCCCTCACCCACAATCTCCACACCATCCGTGATTTCGTGAACCCGAAATCCGAAAGGCTCCCTGCGCCGCGCAAGGTTCTCTGCATCGTGAAAGGCAACGGTTACGGCCACGGCGGCCCACAAGTCGCCAAACATCTCGAAAAAGCCGGGGCTGACTGGTTCGGCGTCACTGCTGCCTCCGAAGGCGAAGCCGTCCGCAAAGCCGGCGTCCGCAAACCCATCCTGGCGCTCACCAGCTTCTGGCCCGGCGAAGAAGATCAACTCCTCAAGAATAAGATTGCTCCCGCCGTCATCCGCTGCGAACAGCTCGCCGCTCTGGAATTCTCCGCTGCCCGTCGCAAACTCGCCAAACGTTCCGTCGGCATTCACTTGAAAATTGACACCGGCATGAACCGCCTCGGCATCGCACCGACCGACATCGACTGTTTCGCCCGCCAATACGAAAAATGCCAGCATCTCAAACTCGAAGGCGTTTTCACCCACTTTGCCTCTTCAGAAGTTTTCGCAGGGCCCGTCTCCCAACAAACCTGCGATCAAGAAGCCAGCTTTCACCGCGCCGTCGAACGTCTCCGCTCTCTCGGCATCGATCCCGGCCTGATCCACCTCGCCAACAGCGCCGCCATCGCTTCCCGTCCCGAGACTTGGGCCGACATGGTTCGCCCCGGGGCCATTCTTTACGGCTACCATCCCGGCTACGATCCCATCGAACGCCGCGTGGAGGCCGAAAAACAACTTCCTCTGCGCCCCGTCATGAGCCTGCGAACCCGCCTCATCCATATCCGCAATGTGTCCGCTGGCGAAGGCGTAGGCTACAACGCCAAATTCGTCGCTGATCGTCCATCCAAAATCGCCGTTCTCGCCGCAGGCTACGGCGACGGCATCCATCGTTCGCTCGGCAACAAAGGTCACGTGCTCGTCAACGGTGTCCTCGCTCCCATCGTCGGCATCATCTCCATGGACGTCACCATGGCCGACGTCACTGATGTCCCCGGCGTCGCGCTCGGCGATATCGCCACTGTTTACGGCCCCGATGGCAATGGCAATGTCCTCGCCGCCAACCTCGTCGCGCGCAGCATCGGCACCGTCACCTCCGATCTGCTTTGTGCCGTCAGCGCCCGCGTCCCACGCATTTACGTCTCTTAAACAC
>DASSYL010000330.1:0-3717 GCA_035703315.1 Candidatus Acidiferrum sp.
CCGCCGCCCAGCTTTTCCAGTACGTTGTAATGCGAAATGGTCCGGCCAATCATCGCGCCGGCCAACGAAGAAGTGTCGCTCATTGGCCGTGCAGTTTATCCCAGCGCACCACGGCAGGCAACGTCGTCAGTTGCCGATCCCTTCTGCACCGTTACATTTTGTGCGCCGCATTTTTCCTTTACCCGCCTCCCCTCACGATGCTCCACCTCTTACCGTTTACGATAAGGAAACTCTGATTAACGTCTACGCCACCGCCAGAGCGTTGCCTGCCACAACTCGGTTGCGCCCGGCGTGCTTGGCTTCAAACATCCGTTCATCGGCGGTAGCGAAGAGTTCCGCGGCATCCTCGCCATCTTCGGGATAGCTGGCCAGGCCGGCGCTGATGGTCACGCGAACCATCTCTTGACGGTCCGGCAGGACAATCGGCGTATTCGCAATCGCCTCTCGCAGCGATTCCACTTTCCGCCGCGCCGTCTCCATATCCGTCTCGGGCAAAATCATCACAAACTCTTCTCCGCCGTAGCGCCCCGTCGTATCGCTTTGCCGCAGCGAACCGCGCAGCACCTCGGCCAGCTTCTTCAGGACTACGTCGCCCGCCGCGTGGCCATGCGTGTCATTCAACGCCTTGAAATGGTCCGCGTCCACCACCGCCACCGTCAAAGCCTTGCCATATCGCTGCGCTCGGCTCAATTCCATGGCAACCCGATCGTCCACAAATCCTCGGTTGAACAATCCCGTCAACGGGTCGCTCGTCGCCGCCTGCAGCAGCCGCTGGCTCCGCGACACCAGCGCAATGCTCAGTGCCGACGCCGTCAACATCATGATCAGCCGCGAAATCTGTGCCGACCAACTGAACATTCCATACGGATACGGCGCATAAGCAGCGCTGTTCAAATCCCAATGCCCCGCCGCGAAATACACAATCGCAAAGTATTCCGCGAAGGCCAACAACCCTGCTGTAACGCAAATCCGTTTGTCGTAGCGCAGGCTGGTGCTTCCGATCGCTAGAAAATAGCCTTCAAAAATCACCTTGCTGTTCACCGCCGTATGCGGCTGGTTCGTGAGAAGAAATAGCCCCAGCGCCGCCGTAATCAGTGTCACGTCGAAGCTGCTGCTGGCAAATCCCAGCCACAGCGGATTGAAGCTTCGCGAAATCAGCCGGTACATCGTCGCCGCCAACACGAACGTCCCCGCCGCCAGGCTCAGCCCGACCAGCCCTTCTTTCGTTTCCACAGGAAAAAAGAACAGCGAATTGATCACCGGAATCAGCAGCAGCAGCGTCGCCAGCGCCAACCGGATCTTCGCCACCAGCAGCTCGCCGGCAATGCCCGCTTGCGCCAACACCGGGTCCGGTCCTGTCCACAAACCCGTAATGTAAGTTTTGGCTTTCATGTCGTACGTCCACGCAGCTTGCGCCAAAGCGCGCGGCGCCGCGCGTTTCCACAGGCTCCCTTTCAGCTTTCAAGAACCCAACCGCGTCGAGGGTCACATCTAAACTCAGGCCAAATCGAGCGTGGATTCAGGATATAGGGCCTTTCCAACTCGCCGTCACGAGTCTTAAGCCAACCGTTCCAAAATGGCACTGCGGCTTTTTGACTCCGGACTCCTTCCGATCCCATACTCACGAAAACACCGGGTGGCCCTTCTGCGGCATTGTCTTCCGTTGCCGTCGTTACCACGACTCAGTCGAGTGGGGAATCCCGTTTTCCCTGCCGTTCCTTGCTTCCCCGGCTCCACGGGAGTACGCTTCCTCGAAAGTTCTCCAAGGGAGGAGTACCCATGGCTACCGCGACTACTGCCATTGAACCGACCGTAAAAGTCAACGCCACCAAGCTGCTCATCAATAACAAATGGACTGACGCCGCGTCCGGCAAAACCTTTCCGACCATCAATCCAGCCACCGGCGAAACCATCGCCAACGTCGCCGAAGCCGATGCCGTCGACGTGGACAGGGCCGTCGCCGCCGCGCGCGCCGCTTTCGACAACGGTCCATGGCGCAAAAAGATCACTGCTTCGCAGCGCGGCAACTTGATGTACAAGCTAGCCGATCTGATCGAGAAAAATGCCGACGAACTCGCCCAACTCGAAGCGCTCGACAACGGTAAGCCCTATCACGTCGCTCGCGCCGCCGATCTTCCGCTCACCATCGCCTGCTATCGCTACTACGCCGGCTGGGCCGATAAGGTCCAGGGCAAAACCATTCCGGTGCAGGGCAAATATTTTTGCTACACCAAGCACGAACCGGTCGGCGTGGTCGGCCAGATTATTCCGTGGAATTTTCCGTTGCTCATGCAAGCGTGGAAGCTTGGTCCGGCGCTCGCCTGCGGGTGCACCGTCGTGATGAAGCCCGCCGAACAGACTCCGCTCTCCGCGCTGCGCGTCGCCGAACTCATGCTTGAAGCTGGCTTCCCCGAAGGTGTAGTCAATCTTCTGCCCGGCTATGGCCCCACCGCCGGCGCAGCCATCGCGCGCCACATGGACGTGGACAAAGTCGCCTTCACCGGCTCGACCGAAGTCGGCCACCTCATTATGAAAGCTGCCGCCGAAACCAATCTCAAGCGCGTCACGCTCGAACTTGGCGGCAAAAGCCCCAACATCGTCTTTGCCGACTCCGATCTGGACAAGGCCATCGAAGGCTCGCACTTCGCTTTGTTCTTCAATCAGGGCCAGTGCTGCTGCGCCGGTTCCCGCACTTACGTCGAGGAAAAGTGCTATGACGAGTTCGTTGAAAAATCCACCGCGCGCGCCAAAAAGCGCACTGTGGGCAATCCCTTCGACAAAAATACTGAGCAGGGCCCGCAGGTTGACCAGGATCAGTTCAATAAAGTTATGGGCTATATCGAAGCCGGCAAAACCGAAAAAGCCAAGCTCATGGCCGGCGGCAATCGCGTCGGCGACAAAGGTTACTTCATCGAACCTACTGTTTTCGCCGACGTGCAAGACAACATGAAAATCGCGCAGGAGGAAATCTTCGGCCCCGTCATGTCCATTCTGAAATTCAAGGACATTGACGAAGTCGTCCAGCGCGCCAATAAGAATATCTACGGTCTCGCCGCCGCTGTGTGGACACAGGACATCACCAAGGCCCACGCCATCGCCGATGGCGTTCGCGCGGGCACCGTATGGGTGAATTGCTACGACGTCTTCGACGCCGCCGCACCCTTCGGCGGATTCAAACAGTCCGGCATCGGCCGCGAACTCGGCGAATACGGCCTCGCCAACTACACCGAGGTGAAAACCGTCACTGTCAAACTGAACTAGGAGGCTCTGGTTCAATTGAATCGCGGCGTTCGCGAAGCGCACGCCGCGGTGAGGTCGCCACAAGAAAATCCGTCATGGCCACGTAGTTGTAGCGGCCGCCTTCTGAGGAGGGCGCTTTTCGCGGGGCGAATTTTTATCGGCCGCGGTCGCGATAAAACCGGTTCACCGACTTCATCATTTTGCGTAGCTCCTTTGTGCGCTGCGAACGAAGAGCGGCATCCTGTTTCGCTTCCAGAAACTGCTCTTCCCTTTCCAATTTGTGAAAACTCTCGACGCGTTCCGCGTCGAGAGTTTCGGACGCGACGGCTGCGCGTACCGCGCAGCCGGGTTCGCTCTGGTGCTTGCAGTCGCGGAACTTGCAGCGCGCTGCAAGTTCCTGGATGTCGCCGAACGTGCGGCCGATTCCATCGGCCGCATCCCACAGCTGCAGCTCGCGCATTCCGGGCGTGTCGATCA